>JAUSBB010000140.1 GCA_030652245.1 Rhodocyclaceae bacterium
CCTCAATATTGCGCGCGGCGCCAAAGAAACGCTTGGGTTTTTGCAGGGCGTTGGCATCCACGCCGCCGGTCAGCACCTTGCCGGAAGCTGGCTGCACGGTGTTGTAGGCGCGCGCCAGGCGGGTGATCGAGTCGAGCAGGATGATCACGTCCTTCTTGTGCTCGGTGAGGCGCTTGGCTTTTTCGATGACCATCTCGGCGACCTGCACGTGGCGCGTGGCCGGTTCGTCGAAGGTCGAGGCGACCACTTCGCCGCGCACCGTGCGCGTCATTTCCGTCACTTCCTCGGGGCGCTCGTCGATCAGCATGACGATCAGTACCGCTTCCGGGTGGTTGGCCGCAATGGCATGGGCGATGTGTTGCAGCATCACCGTCTTGCCGGATTTCGGCGCGGAAACCAGCAGGCCGCGCTGCCCCTTGCCGATTGGCGCGATGATGTCGATGATGCGGCTGGTGGTGTTCTCTTCGGCGCGAATCTCGCGCTCCAGGCGCAGATGCTCGGTCGGGTGGAGCGGGGTGAGGTTCTCGAACAGAATCTTGTTCTTGCAGGCCTCGGGCGACTCGTAGTTGACGAGGTCGAGCTTGACCAGCGCAAAGTAGCGTTCGCCGTCCTTCGGGGTGCGAATTTCGCCCTCGATCGTGTCGCCGGTGCGCAGGTTGAAGCGGCGGATCTGCGAAGGCGAGACGTAAATATCGTCGGGATTGGCGAGATAGGAGGTGTCCGACGAGCGCAGAAAGCCATAGCCGTCCGACATGACTTCAAGCACGCCATCGCCGAAAACGGTTTCACCCTTTTTTGCCTGATTTTTGAGCAGGGCGAAGATGAGTTCCTGCTTGCGCAGGCGGTTGGCGCCCTCGATGCCGTCGGCGGCAGCCATTTCGAGTAGCTGGCTGACGTGGTGGTTCTTCAGTTCGGAAAGGTGCATGGCTGTGCCTGGAGACGCGAGCGAAAACGCCCGGAGGGGGTTTGAAAGCGGGGAGGGGGAGGCGGTATTGCAGGAGGGGGAAGCGGTGCCGCGGGAATGCGCCGACGCCAGGTTGGCGCGGCCCGAAATCCTTGGTGGGTCGGTGTGAAGCTAACCCGTATTGCGAGATTCCGGGCGGACTGTAAAGGGATCAGAGGTTGCTGTCAATGAAAGCGGTCAGTTGTGACTTGGAGAGCGCGCCGACCTTGGTGGCTTCGACGTTGCCGTCCTTGAACAGGATCAGGGTCGGAATGCCGCGAATGCCGAATTCTCCCGGTGTCTTGGGGTTTTCGTCGATATTCAGCTTGGCGACCTTCAGGCGACCGCCGTAATCCTTGGCGACTTCGTCAAGAATCGGCGCGATCATTTTGCAGGGGCCGCACCACTCCGCCCAGTAATCGACCAGGACCGGGATGGAGGATTCCAGAACGTCGCTCTTGAAGCTGGAATCGGTGACGTGTTGGATGTGTTCGCTCATGTGCTCCTCTTTTCTTCTTCAGGATGGGTGGTGGGGGCCGGCTAGATTTCCAGATTGTCGATGAGTCGCGTGTTGCCCAGGCGGGCGGCGGCCAGGACAACCAACCCGCTGGCCAACGCGGAATCGCTGGCGGAAGGCGATTTTAGGTCAATTTTTCGCCGCACCGCAAGATAGTCGGGCAGCCAGCCGCTGGCGCGGAGTTCGGTCATGGCGGCGGATTCGAGACTGGCGAAATCACGGTTGCCGGCGCGGATGGCCGTGACGGTTTGTTGCAGCAGGCGATGCAGTTGCGGCGCCGCCGCGCGCTCGTCCGCCGACAGATAGCCGTTGCGCGAGGAGAGCGCCAGCCCGTCGGGGGCGCGCACGGTTTCGCCCGGGATGATGTCGATGGGCAGCGCGAACTCGCGCACCATGGAGGAGAGCACCATGAACTGCTGATAATCCTTTTTGCCGAACAGCGCCGCCTGGGGCTGGATGATGCCGAACAGTTTCATCACCACGGTGGCGACGCCACGAAAATGGCTCGGCCGGAATTCGCCTTCGAGAATGTCGGCGTGTTCGGCCGGCGGCAGGACGACGTAGCGCTGCGGCTCCGGGTAGAGCTCCGTTTCGCTCGGCGCGAACAGGTGATCGACGCCGGCGGTGATGAGCTTTTCACAGTCGGCCGTGAAGGTGCGCGGGTATTTTTCGAAATCCTCGCCCGGGCGGAATTGCAGGCGGTTGACGAAGATCGAGGCGACCACCGTATTGCCGTGGGCGCGCGCCAGCCGCATCAGGGTGATGTGCCCTTCGTGCAGGTTGCCCATGGTCGGCACGAAAACGATGCGGCCGGCCGTCTTCAGCGCGGCGCGCACGCCGGGAATGGTTTCATGTATCTGCATGAGTTCAGTAGCAGTGTTCGGCGGCGGGGAAGGTGCCGTCCTTGACAGCGGCGATATAGGCGCTCACGGCGCCCTCGATGCTCTGCGCAGCCGCCATGAAATCCTTGACGAAACGGCCCTTTTTGCCTGGATAGATGCCCAGCATGTCATGCAGCACCAACACCTGGCCGTCGCAATCCTTGCCGGCGCCAATGCCGATGGTGGCGCAGACTTTCAGCTCGCGCGTGATCTCGGCGGCCAACTGAGCCGGCACCATTTCCAGCACCATCAACGCCGCGCCGGCCGCTTCGAGCGCCCGCGCATCTGCCTTCATGCGCGCCGCGCCCGCTGCGTCGCGACCTTGCACGCGGTAGCCGCCAAGCGCATGCACCGACTGCGGTGTGAGGCCGATGTGGGCGCAGACCGGCACGCCGCGCTCGACAAGGAAATGCACCGTCTCGGCCATCACCGCGCCACCTTCGAGCTTGACCATCTCGGCGCCGGCGGCGAGCAGGCGGACGGCGTTCCTCATCGCCTGTTCCTTTGATTCCTGATAAGCGCCGAAGGGCATGTCGGCCAGACACATCGCGCGGCTGGCCATGTGGCCCACGCATTCGGTGTGATAGACCATGTGTTCCATGGTGACCGGCAGGGTCGAGGTCTTGCCCTGCAGCACGTTGCCGAGCGAATCGCCGACGAGAATGATATCGACGCCACAGCGGTCTTCGAGCGCGGCGAAGCTGGCATCGTAGCCGGTCAACATGGCGATCTTCTCGCCGGCATGCTTCATGCGCGCGAGTTCGGGCAGGGTGATGGGTTTGTTGCTTGCTAAATAGGTCATGGTTTCTCCGCCAGGCGGCGCCAAGGATACCCGATACCTCGATACCTTATGGCAAGCGTTCGATGCGCTGACCGGCAACGCAGGCCAGCAGGTCGGCGACGTGCCCATGGCCGTCGATGACCAGCGCGGGGGCGATCTCGGCCAGCGGCACCAGCACAAAGGCGCGCTCGGCGAGGCGTGGGTGGGGCAACGTCAAGCCGGGATCGATGCGGCGCTCGGCGCCGAACAGCAGCAAATCGAGGTCGAGCGTGCGCGGGGCATTCTTCAGGCTGCGCACCCTGCCGAAGCCGGCCTCGATGGCGAAGAGCGCGGCGAGAAAATCATCGGCGCTGCCGGCCACTTCCAGGGCGGCGACGGCATTGATGAAATCAGGCTGGTTGGCGAGGCCGACCGGCGCGGTGCGATAGAGCGAAGAAGCGGTCAGCAGGCGCGCACCCGCCAATTCTCCCAGCGCCGAAATGGCGGAGCGCACGGTAGCTACGGGATCGCCAAGATTGGCGCCCAGCGCGACATAGGCGGTGACGGGTAGCGCAGCCATGAAGCAACGCGTGTTTAGTCTTTAAAAGTCGGCGCTGGCGGGACGGCGTCAGCCGCGCCCGCCGGGTGCATGGGGACGGCGTCAGCCGCGCCCGCCTCGCCCGTCTTGCGGCCTCGACCGCGGCGGCGCTTCTTCGGTCCACTGTCGGGCTTCAGCATTTCTTCGCGTTCGGCGTTACCGGCTTCCTGGAAGGCGAGCCACCAGTCGGCGAGTTCCTGCGATGCCTCGCCGCTCTTCGCGCGCAGGAGCAAAAAGTCCCAGGCGGCGCGGAAGCGCTGCTGTTCGATGAGGCGGAAGGGCGCGCGGCCGCCGCGCTTTTCGAAGCGCGGTTGCAACAGCCAGATGTCCTTGATGTCGCCGGCGATGCGGCGCGTGATCGCCAGCTTTTCTCCCTGCGTGTCGAGCACTTCGTCCATTGCGGTGTGCAGCGCGGGCACTGCGGGTTCGCCGTTTTTCTTGCGCTTTTCCCAGTTGGCGAGCACTTCGTGCCACAACAGGGTGGCGAACAGGAAGCCCGGCGAGGTGCGTTTGTCGGCGCGGATGCGCAGATCTGTATCGGCAAGCGCCAGCATGACGAATTTCTCGCCCAGTGGTTGTTCGAAAATGACATCGAGTAGCGGCAGGAGGCCCTGATGCAGGCCATCTTCGCGCAAGCGCTTCACGCATTCGACGGCATGGCCGGAAAACAGCAGCTTGAGCATCTCGTCGAACAGGCGCGACGAGGGCACGTTTTCGATCAGCTCGGCCATTTCGCGGATCGGCGCCTGCACCATCGGGTCGAGGCGCAGGTCGAGCTTGGCGGAAAAGCGCACGGCGCGCAGCATGCGCACGGGGTCTTCGCGGTAACGGGCGCGCGGGTCGCCGATCATGCGCAGGGTTTTTCTTTGCAGGTCGCGCACGCCGTGGTGATAGTCGAATACCGAGCCGCTGGTCGGGTCGTAATAGAGCGCGTTGATGGTGAAGTCGCGCCGCGCGGCGTCGTCTTCCATGCTGCCCCAGACGTTGTCGCGCAGCACGCGGCCGTGCTCGACCTTCAGGGTGTCTTCGTCATGGGCGGCGCGGAAGGTCGACACCTCAAGGGTTTCGCCGCCCTGCATGACATGCACGATCTGAAAGCGGCGGCCGATGATGCGCGAGCGACGGAACAGCCGCCGCACCTCATCGGGTGTGGCATCGGTGGCGACGTCGAAATCCTTGGGCTGCCGGCCGGCGATCAGGTCGCGCACCGCGCCGCCGACGACATAGGCGCGATGGCCGGCCTGCTGCAGTGTTTCGCAGGTGCGGCGCGCGCCGGGCGAAACGCCCTCGGGGCGAATGCCATGGCGCTCGGCCGGGATGATTTCGACTGGATGGGGCGAGGGTTCGCCGCGTTTGAAGATGCGGCGCAAAAGTTTTCGAATCATGGGGCGCTCAAGAAACAGGAAGGGCCGCCCCGAGTGTTTCTTGGCCCCTTGAGGGGGGAACGCCGCAAGGCGGCGGTTTCGGGGTGGGCCCGAATCATACGCGAAGCGTCAAAATCGGCCAGCCGAGTTTGCTGGCATGCGCGCGCAAGGTGTCGTCGGGGTCGACAGCGACGGGGTGGCTGACCTTGGCCAGGAGCGGCAGGTCGTTCAGCGAATCGCTGTAAAAAGTGCTTTGTTCGAAAGCGCCCCACCACAGGCCGAGCGACTCGAGCCAGGCTTCCACCCGCTCGATCTTGCCTTCGCGGAAGGAGGGCGTGCCGCGCGGCGCGCCGGTGAACTGACCATCCACATGGGCGGGAATGGTCGCGACGAGGTGGGGAATGTAGAACTCGCGGCAGATCGGGCCGGTGACGAAACTGTTGGTGGCGGTGACGATGGCGCACAGGTCGCGGGCTTGGAGATGCCGGTCGACCAGCACGCGTGCCGCCGTGCTGATCCGCGGCAGGATGCTGGTCGCCATGAATTCCCGATGCCAGGCATCAAGCTCCGCGCGCGAATGGCGGGCGAGCGGCGCCAGTTGAAATTCCAGGAAGGCATGAATGTCGAGCACGCCGGCCTTGTAGGCGTCGTAGAAGTCCTGGTTTTTCGCGGCATGCACTTCGCGGTCGAGTACACCCTTGGTGATGAGAAATTGCGCCCATTCGAAATCGGAGTCGCAGGAAAGGAGGGTGTTGTCGAGGTCAAATAGGGCGAGGTTCATCATTTTCAGGAACGAGTTGGAGTTGCAGGGCTTCTTTCAGTAGCGGTAGCGTGGCGTGGCGCTGGCGCTCCAGCGTGGTGCGGTCGAGATGGTCGAGCACCGCCAGCAGCGAAGGCAGGTCGCGCCGGCCATGGGAGAGCAGATAACGCACCAGGCCGTCGTCGACCTTCAGGCCGCGCTCCAGGGCATGACGGCGCAGGGCGGCGGCCTTTTGTTCGTCGTTGAGCGTTTTGACTTCGTAGATCAGCGCCTGGCCGATGCGCGTGCGCAAATCCTCGCGCAGTTGCAGCTTCAGCGGCGGGGCGCTGCCGGCGAGCAGCAGGCCGAGGCCGAGCAATCGCGCGGTGTTGAAGATGCGAAACAGGGCGATCTGGGCCGCGTCGTCCAGGCGATCGACGGCGTCGACAACCAGCAGGCCGCCGGGGGGGGCGGTGAAATCTTCGGCTCGTGGTGCATCGGCCAGCAGCAGCACCGGCCGGCGGCGCAGGGCCAGTGCCGCCGTCGCCGCCAGCAGATGGCTCTTGCCGCAGCCTTCCCGTCCCCAGAGATAGAGGGCGTCAAAGCAGCCGGACGCAGCCAGCGCGCGCAGCCGCGCCAGCAGTTCCTGGTTTTCGCCGACGATGAAATTGTCGAGGCTGGGCGCCTGGGTTGGCTGGAGGTCGAGGAGGAGTTGGGTCAAGGTCTTCTGCGGGCTTGTTTCTTAAACTTCGCGGTAAAATTCACGCCTTCTATCGCGGCAGACGCGATTATCGTCGCAAATCCACATTTTTAGCCCGACCTAGCCCATGAAACCCTCCTCCAGCCCCATGACGTACCGCGATGCCGGGGTCGATATCGATGCCGGCGACCTGCTGGTCGAACGCATCAAGCCCGCCGCGAAACGCACGATGCGCCCCGAAGTGCTGGGCGGCATCGGCGGCTTCGGCGCGCTGTTCGAGATTTCTAAAAAGTATCGCGAACCTGTTCTCGTCTCGGGCACCGATGGGGTCGGCACCAAGCTCAGGCTGGCCTTCCAGTTGAACCGCCATGACACCGTGGGTCAGGACCTGGTGGCGATGAGTGTCAATGACATTCTCGTGCAGGGCGCCGAGCCGCTGTTCTTCCTCGATTATTTCGCCTGCGGCAAGCTTGACGTGGGCACGGCCGCGACGGTCGTCGAAGGCATCGCGAAAGGCTGCGAGCTTGCGGGCTGCGCGCTGATCGGCGGCGAGACGGCCGAGATGCCGGACATGTATCCGGCCGGCGAATACGACCTGGCCGGCTTTGCCGTCGGCGCGGTCGAAAAATCAAGGATCATCGACGGCAAGAGCATTGTGCCGGGCGACACTGTTCTGGGGTTGGCCTCTTCCGGCGCCCATTCCAATGGCTTTTCGCTGATCCGTCGCATTATCGAGCGGGCCCAACCTGATCTGAAGGCCGATTTTCATGGCCAGCCGTTTGCGGATGCGCTGATCGCGCCGACGCGCATCTATGTCAAATCCATGCTCAAGCTGATGGAGAGCCTGACGGTGAAGGGCATGGCCCACATCACCGGCGGCGGGCTGACCGGCAACGTGCCGC
>JAUSBB010000162.1 GCA_030652245.1 Rhodocyclaceae bacterium
TTCCACCCGTATCCATTCCCCTGGACCTCGCATCTGTTCCAGGACACGCCTTCCGTGGCGATGGGCGTTTTCGAGGGCCACATGGCGAAGATGGCCGAGGGCTTCAAGGCCATCCGCAAAGCGGAGATGGAACTGGCCGGCGAGTACATCCCGGCCCGCGACGATGATTTCTTCAAGCGCTTCACCTGGCAGAAATTCTCGGCCGACGAGTGGCTGCTCTGCCCGCCGGTGGTGGGTGTGGGTGGCGACGGCGCGATGTACGACATTGGCTTCCAGAATCTTTCGCGCCTCTTGATGTCGGGCATGCCGGTGAAAATTCTGGTAGTCGACACGCAGGTCTATTCGAATACCGGCGGTCAGGCCTGCACCTCGGGCTTCATCAGCCAGGTGTCCGACATGGCGCCATTCGGCAAGGCTCAGCACGGCAAGCAGGAAATCCGCAAGGAAATCTCGCTGATCGGCATGGCCCATCGCACGTCCTATGTGATGTCGGGCACCATCGCGCATACCAATCACTTGCTCGAAAGTTACATCGACGGCCTCAACAGCCGCCGTCCGGCGCTCTTCAACATCTACGCGGTCTGCCCGCCCGAGCATGGCGTCGGCGACGACAAGAGCGTCGACCAGAGCAAACTGGCGGTCGAGAGCCGCGCCTATCCGTTGTTCCGTTTCGACCCCGATGCCGGTACCACCTTCAGCGAATGCGTGAGTCTCGAAGGCAATCCCGCGCTCGACAACGACTGGCCGGCCTACACGCTGAAATATGCCGATGACAATGGCGCAGAAAAGACCATGACGCTGCCGATGACCTTTGCCGATTTCGCCGCCACCGAGGCGCGTTTCCTCAAGCAGTTCAAAAAGGCGCCGCCGGAGACCTGGAACGAGAACATGGTCATGCTGGCCGATTTTCTGGAACTGGATGCCGATGAGCGCGAGGGCAAATTCCCGTACATCTGGGGTGTCGATGCCAAGAACCGCCTGACGCGCCTGCTGGTGACGGAAGACATGGTGCGCGCCTCGGCCGAGCGCTTGCAGTTCTGGCGCCAGTTGCGCGGCATCGCCGGCCTCGATGTTCAGCCGTCGGACGCCGCGGAAATCGCGGAGCGCGTGCGTGCCGATCTGCTGGCGAAGATCTCCAATACGCTGGGCCTGGCGGGCAGCGATGCCTATGCGGGCGCTGTCAACGCCGCCGCCGTCTCGCCAGCGCCGACTTTTGCGGGCGCGACGTCTGGCGATTACGAGCCGGTCTGGGTCGAAACCCCGGAATGCACGGCCTGTGACGAGTGCACCACCATCGCGCCCAAGGTGTTCGCCTACAACGACCAGAAGCTGGCCATCGTCATCAACCCCAAGGGCGCTAAATTCGCCGATATCGTCAAGGCAGCGGAAAAATGCACGGCGTTCTGTCTTCACCCCGGCACGCCGTGGAACATGAACGAGCCGGGTATCGAAAAACTGATGGCGCGCGCGGCAAAACATAACTAAACACGGGCGATGAAACTTCTTTCCTACTTCCGCGGCGAGGCTTTCCAGCGCGGCGTGCATCCGCCGTCCTGCAAGCTGACGGCGAGCACGCGGATTCGCCGCCTGCCGTTCGCGCCGAAAGTGACGGTGCCGCTGTCGCAGCATATCGGCAGGGTGCCGCGTCCCATCGTCAGAGTGGGGCAGGAAGTGGTGCGCGGCGAGCCGATCGCCAAGAGCGACGAATGGTTGTCGGTGCCGCACCATGCCCCGGTAACCGGCGTGGTCGAATTCATCGGTCTACGCCCCGGCGTGCGCGGACCGTGGGTCGAGTCCATCGTCATTCGCGCCCATCCGGGCGCGTCGCAGGAAGATTTGTGGGGCCGGCCGCGCGACCTGGCCGACGCCACGGGCGGCGACATCCTGCAGGCGATCTGGGACAGCGGCATGGTCGGCCTGGGCGGCGCGGCTTTTCCGACCCACGCCAAGCTGACGGTGCCGAAACAGGCGAAAGTGCATACGCTGGTGGTGAATGGCTGCGAGTGCGAGCCCTATCTGACCTGCGACCATCGCGTCATGGTGGAACAGGCCGACGCGCTGGTGACCGGCATTCGCTATGCCATGCGGGCCACCGGCGCGGTGCGCAGCATTGTCGGCATCGAGGACAACAAGCCGGATGCCGTCGTGGCGATCCGTGAGGCGATCGCGCGTTGCGGCAGGATTCCGGAGGGGGAGGTCTACGCCGAACTGGTGCCGACCAAGTATCCGCAAGGCTCGGAGAAGATGCTGGTCATGGCGCTGTTCGGCGTGGAAATACCGGCGGGCGATCTGCCGGTGTCATTGGGGATGGTGGTGAACAACGTCGGCACGCTGGCGGCGCTGGGCAAGTTGCTGCCGGCGGGACGCGGGCTGATCGAGCGGGTCGTCACCATCACCGGCCCCGGCGTCGCCAAGCCGGGCGACTACATCGTGCCGCTCGGCACGCCCTTGCGCTTTGTGCTCGATTACGCCGGTGCGCCAGGGGCGGAATCGCGGCAGGTGATTCTCGGCGGGCCGATGATGGGGCAGGCCGCCGCCTCGCTCGACGTGCCGATCACAAAAGGAATGTCCGGCGTGCTGGTGATGCGCGGGGACGAACTGGCCTGGCGCGAGCACCAGAAAACCTACCCGTGCATCAAGTGCGCCGAGTGCGTCGAATCCTGCCCGATGGGCCTCAACCCCTCGCAACTGGGCATGCTGGCCGCGAAGCGCGAGTATGACCTGATGGGCAGCGACTATCATCTCGGCGAATGCTTCGAGTGCGGCTGTTGCTCGTATGTGTGTCCCTCCAACATTCCGCTGGTGCAGCAGTTCCGCATCGCCAAGCAGATTTTGCGCGAGAAGGCCATCTCCAAATGAGTATCGAGATCCGTTCCGCCCCGCACATCAAGGGCACGCGCAGCGTCGAGCAGATCATGCGCCATGTCGTCTGGTCGCTGCTGCCGGTATGCGCGTTCTTTGTCTTTCAGTACGGACTGTCGGCGTTGCTCTCGTTGCTCGTGGTCACCGTGAGCTGCCTGCTCACCGAGCGGTTTTTCGTCCGCCAGGGCGGCCAGTCGGGCGACATCGGCGACTTTTCCGCCATCATCACCGGGCTCTTGCTGGCGCTCTCCCTGCCACCCGGCTTCCCGCTGTGGATGGGCGCGGTCGCGGGCATCGTCGCCATTGCGCTCGGCAAGGCGCTGTTCGGCGGCATCGGCTTCAACGTCTTCAATCCGGCGCTGATCGGCCGCGCCTTTGTGCAGGCGGCGTTCCCGCAGGCGATTGCCACCTATACGCCGTCCTTCATGCCGGGCCGGTTTTACGAGTTCATTCCCTCGTCGATGACCATTCCGCTGATGCAGCCGGTCAGTGTCGTGGAATGGTTGCAGGCCAGGCAATTCGATGCGCTGGCCGGCGCGACGCCGCTGGCGAAATGGAAATTCGAGGGGGTGCTCGCCAACGCCGACGATCTGCTGACCTCGCTGTCCGGCCACATGGCGGTGGGGCCGTCGCCCGTGTTGATCCTCGTCTGCGGCGCCTATCTGGCCTTCCGCCGCTTCCTCGACTGGCGGATTCCGGCGGCGATTCTCGGCAGCGCCGGTCTGACCGCCTGGATGCTGTTCGCGCTCAACGACGTGCGCTTCCCCAACCCCTTCTTCATGCTGTTCTCCGGCGGCCTGATTCTTGGCGCGGTGTATATGGCGACCGACATGGCGACCTCGCCGGTGACGCCCAAGGGCATGTGGGTGTATGGCGCCCTGATCGGCCTGCTGACCGTGATCATCCGTTATTACAGCGGCCTGCCGGAAGGCGTCATGTATGCCATCCTGATTGCCAATGCCGCCACGCCGCTGATCGAAAAGATCACCCAGCCGACGCCCTTCGGCAAAGGCGTCCTCTCCAACCTCGGCCGACAGAAGAAAGGCGCTTCCTATCCCCTGCATTCCGGCTACATCTCGCGCGAAGACGCCGGCGCGGTAACGCCGAAGAAGCGCTTCCTGTTCAATAAACCCAAGCATCCGCCCAAAGAATGACCAGCGCAACGATCCTTCCGCAAACGACATCCCCCGCGGCGATGATTCGCACGCTCGGGCTGATTGCCGCCCTCTGCGGTTTCATCATCGTCGCGGCCTATCAGGGCACCTACGACGCGGTGCAGGAGAACAAGCGCATCGCCGTCGAACGCGCGGTATTCAAGGTGATCCCGACCGCCCGGTCGATCGTCGAATATTTCGCCACGCCCGCGGGCAGCGTGACAAAAGTCGGCGCTGGCGACACGGCGCCCGTCGGCAGTATCAAGTTTTATGCCGCTTACGATGCGTCCGACAGGCTCGCCGGCATTGCCGCCGAAGGTGTTGCCAAGGGCTATTCAGACAACGTGCGCATCCTGTTCGCCTACGATCCGGCGAGCGCGAGCATCAGTGGATTCGGCTTGGTCGCGATGCGTGAAACGCCGGGCATCGGTGACAAGATCCTGGTGGACAAGGATTTCCTGGCGAACTTCCCCCTTGAGGCGAAGCTGACCGACGACCTGAAGAAACTCGCCCAAGCCATTGTCACCGTCAAGCATGGCAGCAAGACCCACTCGTGGGAAATCGACGCCATCACCGGCGCGACCATCACCTCGCGCGCCGTCGGCCGCGCGATCAACGATTCGGCGCAGTTGCTGTTGCCGCGCATTGTGCCAAACCTGACCCAGCTCAAGGAAAAATCATGAATCAGACCTCCGCACAGACCTGGGACGAATTCATGGAAGGCATCTGGCGCCAGAACCCGCTGTTCGTCATGGTGCTGGGCCTGTGTCCCGCGCTGGCGGTGACGGTGTCGGCGGTGAATGCGCTGTCGATGGGCCTGGCCACCACCTTCGTGCTGACCTGTTCCTGCGTGCTGGTGTCCTTGCTGCGCAAGCTGATCCCTAAGGAAGTGCGCATCGCCACCTACATCGTCATCATCGCCACTTTCGTCACCGTGGTCGATTACCTGATCCAGGCGATCAGCCTCGCGCTCTACGATGCGCTCGGCGCCTTCATTCAGTTGATCGTCGTGAACTGCATCATCCTCGGCCGCGCCGAGGCGCATGCCTCGAAGAATCCCCTGCTGCCGACGCTGATCAATGCCCTGGGGATGAGCGCCGGCTTCACCCTCGGCCTGCTTGCGCTGGGCAGCGTGCGCGAGATTCTTGGCGCCGGCGCCTTCTTCGGCGTTGCGCTGTTCGGGCCGGACTTTCAGCCCTGGGTGGTGATGGTGCTGCCGCCCGGCGGCTTCTTCGTGCTTGGCGCCTGGCTCTTGATCTTCGCCGCCATTGCCCGGCGCAAGCAGAAGAAACTTGCGGAGATTACGCAAAATGCATGAAAGCGCCGCGCAGATTTTCATCAACGCCTTCCTCGCCAACAACTTCGTGCTGGCGATGTTTCTTGGCCTGTGTCCCTTCATCGGCGTGTCGGGCAAGCTCGAAACCGCTGCGCCGATGGGTGCCGCCACCACCTTCGTCATGCTGGTCGCCTCGCTCTGCGCCTATGGTCTCAACCTGCTGCTCGGCTACTTTCAACTCGAGTTCCTGCGGCTGATCGCCTACATCGTCATCATCGCCTCGACGGTGCAACTCGTCGAGATGGTGCTGAAGAAATACAGCCCGAGCCTGTTCCGCGCGCTGGGCATCTATCTGCCGCTGATCACCACCAACTGCGCGGTGCTCGGCGTGGCGCTATTCCAGACCGCGCGCGACTACGACTTCATCCAGTCGATCACCTTCGCCGTCGGCGCCGGCGCGGGTTTCACGCTGGCCTTGGTGCTGATGGCCAGTGTGCGCGAGCGCCTGCAACTGTCCGACGTGCCTGCCGTTGCGCAGGGCACGGCCCTGTCGTTGATGCTGGCCGGCATCCTGTCCTTGGCCTTCATGGGTTTTGCCGGGCTGGGCGGCTAGCGTGTCCCTCTATCTGATCACCATCGGGTTGATCTTCGCGCTGCTGCTGGCGGGCATCGGCGTGGATCGGCTGTATCGGGCATTCGCCGCGAAGAACCCGCGCCTGGGGCCGTTTCGCAAGAGTGGTGAAGGCTGCGGGTGCTGCGCCGCTCGCAAGGAGTGCGGCGCGGCAGACTTTCAGCCATAATCGGGTCATTCTTTCATCGCTGTTGGTGGATAAGGTCAGCCCATGACCCAGGACAAGAAAGAAGACCGCCCGATTCTCGTCGTCAGTGATGACGCCGAGGAGGTGCGCGTGGTGCGCGAACTTCTCCTGCACGATTTTTCAAATGTCTTCAGCGCCGACAGCGAAGAAGCCGGCGTGCGCCTTTTCCAGGAACGTCTGCCGGCGGTTCTGGTGCTTGTCTTTCAGGAGTTGGAAAGGTCGGAGCGTTTTTACCTGATGCTCTATCGCCAGTGTCCGACGATCCACGAAATCCCGCACCAGACCCTGCTGCTGTGCAAGAGCAACGAATCCGAAGCGGCCTTCTCCCTGTGTCGCAACGGCACGTTTGACGATTACCTGATCAATCGACCGCTGCACGATCCTTTGCGCTTGCGGCTGGCGGTACAACAGGCGCTGGCGCGGCAGGCCGGACGGACGGAATCGGTGTCGGTGCAGCGCCAACTTGCGCACATCGGCAGTGACCTGCACCACCTGGATCTATTCGTTAACAAGGCGCTGGACGGCGGGCAGGCTCACCAGGCCGAATCGCTCAAGGCCTTCCGTGACTTTGCCAGTCGGCTGACCCGGGAGCTTGACCAGTTCGAAGCGCACATGAATCAGGCTGCGGCCGGCGTGGCGGCGAAGGTGATCGAGAAAAGCGGTCTGCGCCAGCAGTTTGACGGATTGCGCCGCGACCGCGTCGAACCGGACGTGCGCCACATTGAGAGCAAACTGCAAGAAGCCCAGCAATGGGCGAAGCAATTCGACAAGGACTACCGGGCGCAGGCTGTCAAGGTGGCCAGCCACGAATTCCCGCCCGCGCATCCCGAGGCGCTGCTGGTCGATGATGACGAAGTTTACCGGGAAATGCTCGGCATCATGCTGGAGGAAGTCGGGCTGCGGATCACCCAGGCCGCCAGCGGCGAGGCCGCGCTGGCCGAAATGCGCAAACACCCGCCGGATATCGTGCTGCTCGACTACAACATGCCGGGCCTCGACGGGGCGGAAACGCTCGAACGGATGAAGGCCGACCCGGAACTGCGACAGATTCCCGTCATCATGCTCAGCGGCGTCTGCACCCGCGAGGTGATGCTGGGGGTCAGCAAGCTTGGCGCGGCGGGCTTTATCGTCAAGCCCAGCAATCGCCCGACCATCCTCGCCAAGATCAACAGCCTGCTGCCCAGGGCGGATAGTCATTCAGCATGAAATGAACCGGGGGTATCCATTAAGTAATGAGCGCTGATTAACTTGAAAATACGGCGTTTGTGCCGGGCCGCCCCAAGCAAACGCGGCACGCGGCGCGAGCCGAAACCCGCTGCGCGGCACACGCATCATGAAGGTTTACGCTTGACGCCAAGCCGGCCGACAGACCGGTTGTAGGCTTCAGTGAAACACGCTTCCGCCAGCCGCGCATCGCCCAACTCGTAGAAAGCGAGCATCGAGACGATGTAGTCGCGCTTCCCGAAGTCAACGAAGGACACGGGAGGCAAATTGGCTTGCAGCAACGGCACGTTGCACATTGCTCGCGATGTCCGCTTGTTGCCATCCTGAAAGGGTTGCAGATACGGGATGCGCGTCAGCAGATAGAACGCTGCCTGTAGCGGATTGGCGATCGACGCCGCCCGATCCAGAATGCGATCGAGCATTTTGCCGACGTAGCCGGTTCCCGGCCGGAATGGCGGGATGTAGGTGCTTAACGCAATGTCCACGTCGGTGTGCTCGCGTGGCGTCCCTCTGAACGGCTTCGTCAAGAAATGTCGCGAACTTTGCAATTGCGGCAGGTCATGATCGTTCGTCAGCAGGTCGTGCACACGGAAGATCGAATCGAGTCGCGGGTTGTCATGGAGGAACTCGAAGGCTTCCTTGTGATTCAACACCAGGAACGCATCCTCGATCGGCTTGCCCGTTGCTTTTTCACCGTATTCGATCAGCGCCAGCGTATCGAGCAGGGAATAGGTGCCCCCTTCCAATACTGACGATGCGCAGGAAAAGTCGATCAGAAATTTACCCAGTCCGCGCTTATCCATCGAATACAACGGCAGGTTTCCCAGCGAAGCCAGTGCGGCCTCTGCAAGGCCCGGCTCAACCTCGAGCAATTCCTCACGGTAACGAGCAATAGTTCGCTCGGTGTAGGGTTTGTCGAAGTAAGCCCTTTGCGCTGCCAGCGGGTCCGCGACGGCGTACCGAGTCGCGGGCCCCTTCCCCTTCACGACGATCGCGCCGCGCGCCAACTCTTCCACCAACCGACGATTAAGTGTCGGCCGACTGAGCGCAACGCATTGCATGATCTGTTTCGGTGACGCCCCTTGCGGGAAGCCGCCAATGATTTCCAGCAAGTTATCCATGAGAAGATTATATCTTTGAAATAACAATACCTTTTGCCTATCCTATCACCATGGATAAGATTGGCAAGAAGATACGGCCTGGACGTTGCTGTCAGCCCCCGGCAGATGCGGCGTTCACTCCGGCGGGCGCATCAAAAAGGAGGCCAGCTCGGCGGCGCTGGCGACGCCGAGCTTGTGCAATGCGTGGGCGCGGTGACCTTCGACGGTGCGCGCCGACAGGCCGAGCGCGCGGGCGATTTCCTTGTTGTGGCGACCGGCCGCGACGAGGCGGGCCACTTTCCGTTCCCGTTGCGACAGGTTTTCCAGCCGGGCGCCGATCTCGCGCCTTGCCCGCATGTGTTTGAGAAGTTCCATGCCACCCATGCCGGGCATGCGCACGTCGAGCACCAGGCAGCCATCGCTAACCGCATTGCCGGAGGGGGAGGCCGCGAGGAAATCGGTGATGCAGGAAAAGGTGCGCACCTCCAGTTTGATCGAGCCGATCAGCCAGGCGAGGGCGGTGCAGACGTCGGGATCGTCGTCAATGACAAAAACCACCCCCCCCCCCCCCGGAAAACTTTGCGCCGTTCATTGCGGCTCCCTGGCCGCCGCCGGCAGCCGCAGATTCAGTTGCAGGCCGCCATCGGTCGTCGGCTCCGCCCAGATGCGGCCGCCGTGATCTTCGACGATGGTCTGGCAGATGGCGAGCCCGAGACCGATGCCTTCGGGCTTGGTGGTGAAGAAGGGCGAGAACATGCGCCGCCGGTCGGCGGGCGGCATGGATGGCGTTGCTCAGCAGGTTGATCATGACCTGCTCGAGTTGCACCTTGTCGCCGAGTACCGGCGGCAAGGTCGCCGCCAGTTCTTCCACCAGGACGACGGGGCGCTCTCCGTCGCCGAGGCGGGACAGTTCCAGCATCTCGCGCGCCACCTGGTTCAGGCAAACGCGCGTCTTGCCCGGCGTCTGCCGCGTCACCAGTTCCCGCACGCGCGCGATGATTTCCGCCGCGCGATGGGTCTGGTCAATCGCGGTTTGCAGCACTTCGACCATCTGCGCGTTGTTGAGCTCGCCGCCACGGGCGCGCCGCACGGCGCCGGACAGTGTGTACATGATCGCCGCGCCGTCCCGCCAGCGCCGACTATTGGATCGACATGCGCTAGTGCCGCACGTCTTCCAACTGACTGACGGCGTCGTGTTCGCGTTGATTGGCTTCGTGGTGACGCTGGATCAGCAGCATGATGACGGCGACAAACAGGCCGAACATGGCGATCACCCAGTAGATGTGCAGACCAAACATGATGAGCAACGAGTAGGTGCCCGTCATGACCAGGATGGCGATGTTTTCGTTGAAATTCTGCACGGCGATGGAGTGGCCGGCGCCCATCAGGATGTGGCCGCGGTGCTGGAGCAGGGCGTTCATCGGCACGACAAAGAAGCCCGACAGCATGCCGATCAGCACCATCAGCGCCATGGCGATCCAGGTGTCGCGCACGACGACCATTGTCAGGACGATGATGCCCATGGCAATGCCGAGCGGGATGACGCGCACGGCCTTGCGCAGGGTGATCACGCGCGCCGCCAGCACGGCGCCGATGGCGATGCCGACAGCGACAACCCCTTGCAGCATGCTGGCCTTGGACAGGTCGAGGTTGAGCGCCACCTTTGACCATTCGATGACGATGAACTGCAAGGTCGCGCCGGCGCCCCAGAACAGGGTGGTCACCGCCAGCGAAATCTGGCCGAGCTTGTCGCGCCACAACAGGCCCACGCAGTGCTTGAACTCGTGGAACAGGTAAATCGGGTTTTTCTTGAGCGGCTTGTGGTCGACGCCGGTATCGGGCACATACAGATTGAACAGCGCCGCCACCACATACAGTCCGCCGATGATGAGGAGGCTCATCTCGGCCACGTTGTCGATGCCGGTGTCGATCACCGGAAAGTCGAAGGAGAGCAGGTTCTGGGCGATGGCCGGGTTGATCATCAGGCCGCCGAGCACCACGCCCAGCACGATCGCCGCTACGGTCAGGCCCTCGATCCAGCCGTTGGCGATGACGAGTTGGCGGTGCGGCCGGGATTCGGGGAGGATGCCGTATTTGGCGGGCGAGTAGGCGGCGGCGCCGAGGCCCACCACGGCGTAGGCCAGTAGCGGATGCAGGTCGAAGAACATCAGTGAACAGCCGAAAATCTTGATGCCGTTGCTGACGAACATGACGCGCCACTTCGGCATCGAGTCGGCGAAGGCGCCGACGAAGGCAGCCAGCGCCACATAGGAAACGGTGAAGAAAGTCTTGAGCAGCGGTTCGTATTCCGCCGGCGAATGCAGGTCGCGCAAGATGGCGATGGCCGCAATCAGCAAAGCGTTGTCGGCGAGCGCGGAAAAAAACTGCGCCGCCATGATGATGTAAAACCCGGGTTTCATGGTCGGCGGTTATATCACGAAAGTCGATTTCAAAAACCGGTTGCCGACCCGCCCGATGCCGTGTATTGCCTTTGGTCCTGCGGAAAAAAAATACCGGGATGGCGGTGTATCAGGCTTACTTATGCGGCAAAAACTGTGCTTGAATAGTCGGCTATTACAAAACTAGCAATCGAGGGGAGAATTCATGGCTGATCGCAGGCTCCAGGTTTTTCACGCCGTTGCCAAACAGCTTTCGTTCACCAAGGCCGCCGAGGTGCTGTTCATGACGCAGCCGGCGGTGACGTTCCAGATCAAGCAACTCGAAGAGCACTTCAACACGCGCCTGTTCGACCGCGGCCACGGCCGCATTTCGCTCACCCCGGCAGGTGAATTGGTGCTGACCTATGCCGAGAAAATTCTCGGCCTCTCCGGTGAAATGGATGTGCGCCTCTCCGAGATGACCGGCGAGGTGGGCGGGTCATTGCTGGTGGGCGCCAGCACCACCATCGCCGAGTTTCTGTTGCCGCGCATCCTCGGCGAATTCAAGGCCAAGTATCAGAATGTCAAACCCTGCCTGGTGGTGGCCAACTCCGAATCCATCGAAACGCGGGTCGCCGAACACACCATCGACATCGGTTTCATCGAGTCGCCCTCGCACCAGCCCAACCTGCAAACCGAGATTTGCTGCGAGGACGAATTGCAGATCATCTGCAGCCCGAAGTTCCCGCTGGCGCGCATGAAGGAAGTCACGCCACAGCAACTGATCGAGTATCCCTTTGTTTCGCGCGAACCCGGTTCGGGCACGCGCGAATTCACCGAGGTCTATCTGCAGAAAAATGGCGTCAATATCGATCACATGATGCCGGTGATGGAGCTGGGCAGCCCGCTCGCCTTGCTTGAAGTGGTCGAAACCGGCCTGGGCTACGCCATCGCTTCGCGCACCTCGGTGTTGAAGGCGCTGCGTCTGGGCGACCTGGTCTCGATTCCGCTCAAGCCGCGCCTGACGCGCCAGTTGTCGATGGTCTACCCGAAGGAAAAATTCCGCTCGCGGCTGGTGACGGCCTTTGTCGATTTTTCGACCGAAAAGCTCAAAGAGTACAAGAGCAAGTAATCCGGGCATGACGCGGCCGATTCGCGCCACGATTGATCTTGCCGCCCTGCGGCACAACTTCGGCGTTGCCCGTCGCCATGCCGGGCACGCCAAGCTTTGGGCAGTGGTCAAGGCCAACGCCTACGGCCATGGACTGAGCCGCGCAGTGGATGCGCTGGCCGACCTGGCCGACGGTTTCGCCCTCATAGAACTCGATCGTGCCGTTGCCTTGCGCGAAGCCGGGCTCAAGCTGCCGATCCTGATGCTCGAAGGTTTTTACACGGCCGACGAGTTGCCGCTGTTCATCGAACATCGCCTGACGCCGGTGCTGCACCGGCTCGATCAGCTCCAGACGCTGCAGGACGCCCGCTGGCCGGCCGCGCTGCCGGTCTATCTCAAGCTCGACACCGGCATGCACCGGCTGGGCTTTGATGCCGCCGGGCTGGCCGCCGCCCGCGCCGCGCTGGCCGGCAGGGTGGCCGACATTACCCTGATGACGCACTTTGCCGACGCCGACGGTCCGCGCGGCGTTGACTGGCAGCTCGAGCGCTTTGCCTCGCTGACTGCCGGCATGGATCTGCCGCGCTCCCTGGCCAACTCGGCCGCGCTGCTGCGCTACCCGCACGCACTGGGCGACTGGGCGCGTCCCGGCATCATGCTCTATGGCGGCTCGCCGTTTCCGCAGTTGATGCCCGCCGCCGAACTCGACCTCCAACCGGTGATGACCCTGCAAAGCGAGATCATCGCCGTGCAGACGCTGGCGGCTGGTGACAGCGTTGGCTATGGTTGCACCTTTACCGCCGACCGTCCCATGAAGATCGGCGTGGTCGCCTGCGGCTACGCCGACGGCTATCCGCGTCACGCGCCAACCGGCACGCCCGTGCTGGTGGATGGCCTGCGCACGCGCACCCTCGGCCGTGTGTCGATGGACAAGCTCTGTGTCGACCTGACGGAACTCCCCGCAATAGTCGGCGTTGGCGGGACGGCGGCCAATGAAGTATTCGCCGGGACGACGGCTAATGAAGTGGTTACCGGGACGACGGTGACCCTGTGGGGCAGGGCGGGGGATACCGTGCTGCCCGCCGACGAAGTGGCCACCGCTGCCGGCACCATCAGCTATGAACTTTTCTGCGCTCTGGCGGCGCGTGTGCCGGTGACTGAAATTGGTTAAACCCAAATCGATTTATTCCTGCACCGAATGCGGCGCCAGCGCGCCCAAATGGCAGGGCCAATGCCCCGGTTGCGGCGGGTGGAACACGCTGGTGGAGGCCATCGCGGAAGTGGCGACGCCTACGGCCAAGCGCTTCGGCGCCAACTTTGCGCCGCTGGCGGCCAGCAGCAAACCGCAGGACCTGGCAACCATTCGCCCGCGCGATGAGCCCAGGCTCCCGACCGGCGTCGAGGAGTTCGATCGTGTGCTCGGCGGCGGCCTGGTCGCCGGCGGCGTGGTGCTGATCGGCGGCGATCCGGGCATCGGCAAATCGACGCTGTTGCTGCAGGCGCTGGCGCGACTTGCCGAAGCCGGCCAGCCGGTGTTGTATGTCTCGGGGGAAGAATCGGGCGAGCAGATTGCCCTGCGCGCCAATCGGCTGCAATTGCCCGCCGCCGGGCTGCGCTTGCTGGCCGAGATCAATCTCGAAAAAATCATCGCCAGCTTGCAAGACGAAAAACCCTTGGTTGCCGTCATCGACTCGATCCAGACGCTCTGGTCGGATGCCCTGCAATCCGCGCCCGGTTCGGTGGCGCAGGTGCGCGAATGCGCGGCGCAATTGACGCGCTTCGCCAAGCAGACGGGCGTCTGCATCATCCTCGTCGGCCATGTGACGAAGGAAGGCGCGCTGGCCGGCCCGCGCGTGCTCGAACACATCGTCGATACCGTGCTCTATTTCGAGGGCGATACGCACTCGAGCTTTCGCCTCGTGCGCGCCGTCAAGAACCGTTTTGGCGCGGTCAATGAACTGGGCGTGTTTGCCATGACCGACAAGGGTTTGAAGGGCGTCTCGAACCCTTCCGCCCTGTTTCTCTCGCAACATGCGCAGGATGTCGCCGGGTCATGTGTGTTGGTCACGCAGGAAGGCACGCGGCCACTGCTGGTCGAGGTTCAGGCGCTGGTCGATAGCGCGATGGGCGGCAACCCGCGCCGTCTGACGGTCGGCCTCGACCCGCAGCGGTTGGCGATGCTGCTCGCCGTGCTGCACCGGCACGCCGGCGTGATGTGCGGCGATCAGGATGTTTTCGTCAATGCCGTCGGCGGCGTGCGCATCCAGGAACCGGCGGCCGATCTGGCCGTGCTGCTGGCCATCGTCTCCTCCTTGCGCAACAAGCCCTTGCCCGGCAAATGGGTGGCTTTCGGCGAAATCGGCCTGGCTGGCGAAATCCGTCCCGCCCCGCGCGGCCAGGAACGCCTGAAAGAAGCCGCCAAGCTGGGGTTCACCCATGCCCTGATCCCCAAGGCCAACGCGCCCCGGCAGACGATCAAGGGCATGACGGTGATTGCGCTGGAACGGGTCGAGCAGGCCATGGAAGAGATGCGGAACTGGTAGTTTGAACACCCTGCGCCTCACCTTCCGCATGCTCTTGCGCGACCTGCGCGCCGGCGAGCTGACTATCCTTGCGCTGGCCTTGGTGCTGGCGGTGACGGCGCTGACCAGTGTCGGTTTTCTCGCCGACCGGGTCGAACGGGCGGTGGCGCGCGAGGCGTATCAACTGCTGGGCGGCGATCTGCTGCTGACCGCCGATCATCCCTGGCCGGAATCGTTTCGCGCGGCGGCACAACGGCATGGCTTGCGCCTGGCGGAATCGGTCAGCTTCGTCAGCATGGTGGCGAGCGCCGGCGGCGTGCAACTGGCCGAAATCAAGGCGGTGTCGGACGGTTATCCGCTCTACGGCGCGCTGCGCATCGCCCCGCGCCTGAATGTCGGCGATGGTGCGACGGCGGCCATTCCCGCGCCCGGCACGGTCTGGCCCGATGAACGGCTGGCGACCGGTCTGGGTGTCGACAACGATGTCCGCCTGCGCCTCGGGGCGCTCGAACCCACGGTGGCGGCGATCGTCACGCTGGAGCCGGATCGCGGCATCAACCCGTTCGCGCTGGCGCCCCGACTGATCATCAATCTGGCGGATGTGCCGGCCACGCAACTGATTCAGCCCGGCAGCCGCGTCAGTTGGCGTTTGCATGTGGCGGGCGATGCGCCTGCCGTCGCCAAATTTCGCCAGTGGGTGCAGCAGCATTTGCAGCGCGGCGAAAAACTCGAAACTCTCGACAACGCCCGCCCGGAAATCCGCAACATCATCGAACGCGCGCAGCGCTTCCTACGGCTGGCGGCGCTCTTGACCGTGGTGCTGGCCGCCGTGGCGGTCGGCATGGCGGCGCGCCGCTACATGCAAACGCATCTGGACGCTTGCGCCGTGATGCGTTGCCTGGGCGCCAGCGAGCGGCAGATTCTCCTGATCCACGGCGGCGAGTTCATCGTGCTGGGTCTGGCGGCGACCCTCCTGGGTGGTGGTTTGGGCTATCTGGCGCAAGGCGCCTTGCACATGGCGCTGGCCGGGCTGATTGCCGAACAGTTGCCTGCGCCGGGCTGGCTGCCCATGGCGCACGGGCTGGCGGTCGGCAGTGTGCTGGTGGCGGGTTTTGTCCTGCCGCCGCTGCTGCGCCTCAAGGCGGTGCCGACGGTGCGGGTGCTGCGGCGCGAATGGAGTCGCTCCGAGCCGCTGTCGGCGATTTCCTACCTATTGGGCATGGCTTGTCTGGCCGGGCTGATGTTGTGGATGGCGAACGACCTGCGGCTGGGCAGCGTGGTGCTGGGCGGTTTCATGCTTGCGGTAGCCGTGTTTGCGCTCGCCGGGCAGGGGCTGCTGGTGCTGATCGGCCGCTTGCCCACCCGCCTGGTGACGGGCGGCTGGCGGATCGGCCTGGCCAACCTGCGCCGCCGCGCCGGGGCGACCCTGGTGCAGGTGGTGGCGCTGGCGCTGGGACTGACCACGTTGCTGATTCTGACGCTGGCGAAAGACGATCTGCTGTCGGCCTGGCAGAGCAAGACGCCGCCCGATGCGCCCAACCGCTTCCTCATCAATATCCAGCCCGATCAGCGTGGCGCCATCACCGATTTTTTCGCGGCCAGGGGACTGCCCGCACCGCGGCTCGAACCCATGGTGCGCGGGCGGCTGACCAGCGTGAATGGCCGCAAGGTGGCGCCGCGCGATTTTGTCGATGAGCGCGCCCAGCGTCTCGTCGAGCGCGAGTTCAACCTGTCGAGTCGCGACGATCTGCCGACCGGCAACCAGATTGTCGCCGGTCGCTGGCACGTCAGAGGTCAGGGGACAGGAGACAGGGGACAGATGCTTTCGGTTGAAAAAGGTCTGGCTGAAACGCTCAATTTGCATATTGGCGACGAATTGGCATTCGACATTGCCGGCCAGCCGTTTGTTGCGCAGATCGCCTCGCTGCGCAAGCTCGAATGGGATTCGATGCGCGTCAATTTTTTCGTCATCGCGCCGGCGGGCAGCATGGACGATCAGCCGACCAGCTTCATCACCAGCTTCCACTTGCCGGACGGTAGCGAAGCAATCATCGGCGATCTGGTGCGGCAATTCCCGAACCTCACCGTGATCGATGTCGCCGCGCTGGTGCGGCAGTTGCGGGATACGCTCGACCAGGTGGCGCGCGCGGTGCAACTGGTGTTCGGTTTCGCCCTGCTGGCCGGGCTGGTGGTCTTGTATGCCGCGCTGCAGGCCAGCGCCGGCGAGCGCAGTCACGAACTGGCGGTCTTGCGTGCGCTCGGCGGACGGCGTCACCAGTTGCGTCAGGCGTTGTTTGCCGAATTTGCCACTTTGGGGGCGCTGGCCGGCCTGCTGGCCGGGCTGGCCGCCACGGCCATCGGCACGGCACTGGCGCGCTGGGTATTTCAGCTCGATTACCTGCCGACGCCCAGCCTGGTGTTGGTCGGATTGCTGGCCGGGCTGGCGGGTGTGGCGCTGGCCGGCCTCATTGCGACGCGCCGGGCACTGTCGGGACAGGTGGTGGACGGCCTGCGCGGAGTTTGATCTAGCGCAAACCATCCTTTTCTGGCTGTACCAGAATGGCGTCATGAAACCGACTTCCGCCATGGGTAGAGAAGTGATCGGGTCTGCCGCTAACGGGTGGGTGCGTCTGTTGGGCTACTACCGCGGCGTATTGATGGTGTTGTATCTGGTGGCGGCGTTGTTCTTTCTGGCGCTGGGGACTTACGAGTGGCAGCGGATTGGTGAAAATACCGATGCCATGTTGAAGCTGTGTCATCAAATTGGCGCTGCATGTGGCGACGACGCTTCGGCGGCCAGCCCGGCCGAAAAAATCCTGGCGATACGCGACCAGAGTCGCAAGAGCCTCCTGCTCATCGTGCTGGCCAGCTTCATCGTCACCAGCGCGCTGCTGCACCTGATGGTGAACCGGGCGCGCCGCCATTACCTCAGCCTGCAACTGTTGGCGAGCCTGCAGGAGGGCATCATTGCCGAGCGCACGCGCGAACTCAAGGAAAGCAATGCCGGTCTCAATCGCGAGGTGCTGGAGCGGCGCCAGCGCGAGGATGAGTTGCGCGTTGCCGGCGCGGT
>JAUSBB010000114.1 GCA_030652245.1 Rhodocyclaceae bacterium
GAGCAAAGCCCGGCAACGATCATCGTCACCGATGCCGAGGGGAAGATCATCTACGCCAACCCGAAATTCGTCGCCACCACGGGCTACGCGGTCGACGAGGCCGTTGGCCAGAACCCGCGCCTGCTCAAGTCCGGCGAAACCTCGCCCGAGGCCTATCGGCAGCTCTGGAAAACGATCACCGCCGGCAAGGAGTGGCGCGGCACCTTTCATAACCGGCGCAAGGACGGCAGCCTGTATTGGGAACGCGCCTCAATTTCCCCGGTCGTCGACGCGGCGGGGAAGATTGCCAATTTCATGGCGGTGAAGGAAGACATCACAGAATACATGGAGGCCGAGGCGGCTCGCCGCAGAACCGCCGACAGTTTCGATAGCGTATTTGCCGCGCTGCCGTTTGCCGTGCTGGTGGTGGATGCCGACGGCCGGATCGTGCTTGCCAACGGCCGGGCTGAAACGCTGTTCGCCACGCCCGGCCTGGTCGGGAAGCGAATGGATACGCTGAACATGCGCTGGCTGGATGCGAATAATGTCGCATTGGCGGCTGATGCACACCCGATGCGGAAAGTACTCCAGTGCGAAGCGGAAGGTTTGGAACTGCGCAGCCGGCTGGGTCTGGTCCCTCCGACCGGCGGGACCCGCTGGCTGAATGTCAGGGCAAGCGCCGTGCGCATGCCGGATTGCACCGCGCTGGCTGCCTTGCTGGTGCTGGACGAAGCCTGAAAAAAATCAGGAGGCGAGCTTGGCGAGCCTGGCTTCAACCTCGGCCAATTTGGCACTAAATTGACCGATTCCCTCGCGTAAAGCGATGAAATCCCCGCCGGGGACCAACAGGGGATTCTCGTAGGCGAGATATTCGGCCAGGTTCTCGGCAAAACGCGTCGCCGCCTGCTTTTGCCAGCCAATAAGTTGATGGGCACCCTGCACCAGCCGGCGGGCCGCGATGTCGCCCACCACGGCGGACAGGTCTTCCTCGACATCCCAGTTGAGCCGGCGAAAGATGAAAGACAGTTCGGTGGCGAATTCGGCATTTCCAGCCACATGGGCAAGCGACACGACCTTGTCGATGCCTTGAGGCAAGAGAAAAGGCGTTTCGGCCGGCAGACTGATCACAACATCCGGCGCGGCTTCCTCCGCCGACAACTCGAAAAGACCGTCGGGAGCGACACAGAGTTCGAGGTGAAAGGGTGGCAACTCGAAGCGCGCCCGGCGCCCGGCAAACGGGGCGAGCCGGGCAGACGCCCAACCCGACCCCTGCAGCAGGTGATTCAGGCTGGTGCGCAGTGCGGCTTGCAGCATCCGCCGGGATCAGGCGACTTGCTGGATACCCGCGATCAGCCAGCCGCGACTGCCATCGACCGGTTTGGTCAGATGCCATATTTCGGCGAAGGGGGCAGGTGCCGAGCCGGCTTCCTCGCTGATCAGGCCGCTGAAATGCACGCTGACGATGTGCTGGTTGTTTTCCGTGACCACTTCAATCACGGCGGCATCGAGTTGGGCGACATCGGTCACCTGCGGGGCATTGCCACGTTCCCGATACTGCATCTGGACTTCGGCAAAGACCTCTGGAGAGGTGAAGCTCTTGATGTCGTCCATGTCGCCACGGTCGTTGGCGGCTTGCAGGCGGATGAAGTTGAGCTTGGCCTGACGTAAAAAGCCTTCGGTGTCGAAATCGGCCGGAATATGGGCAGCCGTCGCCGTCCCGCCAACGCCGACTTTTGCGGAGGCCATTTCGCCCGAGGCGGAATTTGCAGCTTCGAAGCGCATGGGTTCGACGCGCCCGGCGGAGTTGCCCGCAGCGGACAGTTGCGGCCCGCCCTGGCCCATGAAGCGGCGCATCAGGAAGCGCACAAGGAAGATGCCGGCAAAGACGAGCAGGGCGATCATCAGAAAGTTGGCTACCCCCTCACCCATGCCGAAATGGGAAAGCAGGGCGGCAATGCCGAGGCCGGCGGCCAGGCCGGCGATGGGGCCGAGCCAATTGCGCTTCGGTGCGGCAGCCGCGGCCGCGGCAGGCGCAGCCGCCGCGGGCGCCGCTGTGGCGGTCTTGGGCGGGACAGCCTGAGCCGGGGGTGGCGTCGCGCTGCGCGACATGCCGGTGGAGGTGCCGCCGCCCATGCGTTTGGCTTCAGCCTCGGTGGAGGCAATACCAAGACCAATGAAGGTCGTGGCGGCGGTAATCAGGGTAATGAGCGAAAGTTTCATGGTTTCTCCTTGAATTCAGATCTTGTAACCGCGATGCAGCGCTACGACGCCCGTCGTCAGATTAAAGTAATCGACACGGGACAGACCCACTAGTTCCATCATGCCCTTCAGGGTTTCCTGATCCGGGTGCATGCGAATCGACTCGGCAAGATAGCGGTAACTGTCGGCGTCGTCCACGATTTTCTTGCCCAACCACGGCAATACCTTAAAGGAATAGAAATCGTAGAGCGGGGTCAGGGGTTCCCAGACCTTCGAGAACTCCAGTACCAGGAGCCTGCCGCCTGGTCGGAGCACGCGACGCATCTCGGCCAATGCTTGATCCTTGTGCGTCATGTTGCGCAGGCCGAAGGCGACGGTCACGATGTCGAAATAATTATCGGGGAAGGGCAGCTTCTCGCCGTCGCACTGCGCCACCGGGCCGAGGCGGCCCTCGTCGAGCAGGCGGTCGCGGCCGCGTGCAAGCATGGCGTTGTTGATGTCGGTGAGCCAGACCTCGCCGGTGGGCCCGACCTGCTTGCGGAAGGCGCTCGCCAGGTCGCCCGTGCCGCCGGCGATATCGAGGACGCGTTCGCCGCTTCTGGCACCGGCCACCTGAATGGTGAAAGCCTTCCACAAGCGGTGCAGGCCGGCCGACATCACGTCGTTCATCAGGTCGTATTTGCCGGCGACCGATGAAAACACACCCTTGACCCGCCTGGCCTTGTCGCCTTCGGGAACGGTTTCGAAGCCGAAATGAGTCTCTGCCATGGATTTCCTAAGCTGAGTTAGTGCTTACTGCAGCTCCCGCCAGATTTGGGCGGAAGCGTGGTCGAATCGATGTCGCGGCTGGCCTCCGCCGCTTCCAGGCGCTCCAGGTAATCGGCCCAGAGTGCGTCCCGATGCTTGCCCAGCCGATAGAGCAGATCCCACGAATAGATGCCCGTATCGTGACCGTCGGAGAAGAACGGCAGAACGGCATAATTTCCTACCGGCTCCAGCGCGGTGATGTCGACGTTGCGCTTGCCGGTTTGCAGGGTTTCCTGACCGGGCCCATGGCCGCGCACCTCGGCGGACGGGGAGTTGACCCGCAGAAATTCGAAGGACAAACGGAAATTGCTGCCATCGGCGAAAGAAAGCTCCATTTCGCGCGATTTTTGGTGCAGCTTGATTTCGGTGATGTTGGGAATGCTGCTGTCGAGTCCGGCCATGATGGTTTTTTGGATAGGGTTGCTAACCCCCGGCATATTGGGGCTGTCTATCATAGCGCAAGCCGCCTTGCGCACTCGGCGCAACGGCGTGAAATGGCGCGCAAAGTCACAAAAACGTCACCCGACTGCAATAGACTTCGCCTTCCATGTTCCAGGGCTATCGAATGTCCGCGTCCATATTGGTGGTTGAAGACGAGCCGGCGATCCAGGCATTGATCGCGACGAACCTGCGCCGCCACGGCCACGGGGTCAGCGCCGCGCTGAGCGCCGAAGACGCGCTCCGGCAAATCAAGGCAGCCTTGCCCGATCTGATTTTGCTCGACTGGATGCTGCCGGGCATGAGCGGCCTGGAGTGCGCGCGCCGGCTGCGCGCCGATCCGCGCACCAAAACCGTGCCGATCATCATGCTGACCGCGCGCGGCGCGGAAGAGGATCGCGTGAGCGGGCTCGAAAGCGGCGCCGATGACTACGTCACCAAGCCGTTTTCCCCACGCGAACTGCTGGCGCGCATTCAGGCGGTGTTGAGGCGCGGACGGCCGCAGGCTTCCTCGGATGCCGTCGAGGCAGGTGGTCTGAAACTCGATCCAGTGGCCCATCGGGTGCTTGCGGACGGCCAGCCGGTCAACTTGGGCCCCACCGAATTCCGGCTGCTGCATTTTCTGATGACCCATTCCAGTCGCGTCCATTCGCGCGACCAACTCCTCGACCAGGTCTGGGGGGACCATGTGTATGTCGAGGAGCGCACTGTCGATGTGCATATTCGTCGGCTGCGCGCGGCGCTTGAACCCTCCGGGCTCGACACGCTGGTGCAGACCGTGCGCGGCAGCGGGTACCGATTTTCAGTCGACGGTCAGTGAATAGTCTGCTGATAACCCTTGCCTGGTTTGCGGCGCTTGGCCTGCCCGCCTGGTTTTTCGTCGGGCCATTGGCCGCCGTCGCCGTGGTCGCCCTGCTGGCGCTTTGGCGGCTGGCCGGTCACGAGCGGCAAATCAAGCGGCTGACCACCTGGGCCGGGCAGCCGGGGAATTGGGAAAATGTGCCCCCACCCGAGGCGAGCGGCAGTTGGTCCGCCGCCTTTCTGGCATTACACCGCCGTGCGAAGAAAGCCGCCAGCCAGCGCGAAGCACTGCGTGAAATGAATGATCGGTTTCGACTGGCCATCGCGGCGCTGCCCGAGGGCGTCGTCATCCTCGACCCGCAGCGCAACATCGAATGGATCAACCCGCGCGCCGAGCAACTGCTCGGTCTCGACAGCCTGCGCGACATCGGCATGCCGGTGGCGCATCTGGTGCGCGAACCGGAATTCATTGCGTTTCTTGCCCTGCAGAAAGAGCAGGGCGAAGCGCCGCCGCCCCTGTTGGTACGCCCGATCAGAAGTGGCGGACGCACCTTGCTGGTCCGTGGCGCGCCCTTTTCCGACGGACGTGCGCTGCTATTGATCGAAGACCTGACGCAGCTTGATCGACTGGAAAGCGTGCGCCGCGACTTTGTCGCCAATGTCTCGCACGAAATGCGCACGCCGCTCACCGTGGTGCGCGGTTTTCTCGAGACCGCGCAGGACGGCATGGCCAATGCTTCCCCCGAGGAAATGGCGCACTACCTTGCAACGGCTCTCGAACACGCACACCGCATGCAGCGGCTGATCGAAGACTTGCTGACGCTGTCGTCCCTCGAAACCGGCGCGCCGCCGCCGGAGGAGGCGGTCGATGTCGCGGCGCTCCTGGCTGGCGTGAAAGCAGATGCCCTGGCCCTGTCCACGGGTCGGCATGTCATCACGCTTGAAAACAGCGGCCCGGCAATACTCACCGGCAATGCGCGCGAGCTCCATAGCGCCTTCGGCAATCTGGCCAGCAATGCCGTGCGCTATACCCCAGAGGGTGGGCAGATCACCCTGGCCTGGCGGAAGCTGGCGGACGGGGGGGCGGCTTTCTCGGTGACCGACAGCGGCATCGGCATCGCATCGCAACATATTCCACGCCTGACCGAACGGTTTTACCGCGTCGACCGGGGCCGCTCGCGGGATTCCGGGGGAACCGGCCTCGGCCTGGCCATCGTCAAGCATGTCCTCGAGCGCCATCAGGCCACCCTGACCATCGAGAGCCGACCGGGCGCGGGCAGTACCTTTACGGCGGCGTTTCCGGCCCGTCGGATTGGCTGAGATTCAAGGCCCGCTGCTGGCGTTCCAGAAATTCTTCCATGCTGTCGATGCCGCGCAAGAGCAGGATGGTGGCGCGCACCGCGGCTTCGAGCAGCACCGCGAGGTTGCGGCCCGCGGCGACCGGCAGCACCACCTTGCGCACCGGTACGCCGAGCACGCTCTCTGACAGCGCGTCGATTGGCAGACGCGCCATTTCAAACGGGTCGGCGCTGGGTCGCTGCAGATGGACGATCAGCTTGAGGCGCATCTTGCGCCGGCAGGCGGTTTCGCCAAAGACGGTGCGAATGTTCAAGAGCCCCAGGCCGCGCACCTCGATAAAGTCTTTCAGCAGCTCGGGGCAGTGGCCCTCCAGCACGTCGGGCGCAACACGCGAGACCTCGACCACGTCATCGGCTACCAGGCCGTGGCCGCGAGTGATCAGTTCGAGGCCGAGCTCGCTCTTGCCGACGCCGGAATCGCCGGTGACCAGCACGCCGATGCCCAATACGTCCATGAACACGCCATGCAGCGTGGTGGTTTCGGCCAGTCGCCGCGAAACATAGATGCGCAGCGCATCGATCACCTGCGCGGTCGGCAGCGGCGTGGTCAGGAGCGGCGTATCGTTGGCGGCGCAGGCGTTCCGGATTTCTTCGAGCACATCGCAATCGTCGGCCACGATGACCGCCGGCGGCCGCGCCGCGATGATCTGCGCGAAATGATGTTTGCCCTTGCCGTCGCCATCCCGGTTATGGCGTTTGTACCAGAGGATCTCGGGCGAGCCGAGCACCTGTACGCGGTCGGGGTGGATCAGGTTGAGGTGGCCGATCAGGTCGGCCGGGGAAACGTCGTCGCGCAGGACGGCGATCGGGCGGTTAAGGTCGCCGCCCTGCCAGGTGAGCTGAAGCCGTTCGCGATTCTTCTCGAACAGCTGGCGGACGATCAGCCGGGCGACTGCCACTGCGCAAAGAGCGCCAGCACCGCTGCCGCATCAGGGGCGGCAGCCAGTTGCTCACGAAAGGACTTGCTGCTGAACATCTGGGCCAGTTCGGAGAGCAGTTGCAGGTGGTGCTCGGTGGCTGCTTCGGGAACCAGTAGCACGAAAACCTGGCTGACGGGCAGTCCGTCAGGCGCATCGAAGGCCACGGGCGTCGCCAGGCGGAGAAAGGCGCCCATGGCGCCTTTCAGGCCCTTGATGCGACCGTGGGGGATGGCGATACCGAGCCCCAGTCCGGTTGAGCCCATTTTTTCGCGGGCGAACAGCGCGTCATAGACGGCGCTTCTGGCAATCGCGAAATGGTTCTCGAAGAGCAGGCCAGCCTGTTCGAATACGCGTTTCTTGCTGCTGGCATCGAGGTCGATAACGATGTTGTCGACGCTCAATAGGTTGGCGATCGGGTTCATTGAATAAAAAGGGACTGCACAATCACTTTAGTCAAAGGGCTGAGTCAATGCGTCGAGAGGGGTTTCTCAGACGGGAGCGAAGTATAACCCTCGCTCCCGCGCATGCAAATGGGTGAATTTTCTCTGCCCATCGATACTATTTAATAGCGGCCCGGGGAGTTTCAGCCCTCGACCTGCGGCCGTTCGTGATTGTGATCCTGGTTCTTGTTCTTGTACTTGAGTACCTGGCGATCCAGCTTGTCAACCAGCTTGTCGATGGCGGCGTAAAGGTCGGTATCGCTGCTGTCGGCATAAATATCCTTGCCTTTCACATGCAAGGTGATCTCGGCTCTCTGCACGAGTTTTTCCACGGAGAGGATGACATGGACGCTGGTGACATGGTCGAAATGGCGGATGACCTTATCCACTTTCCCGCTGACGTAGTCGCGCAACGCGGGGGTGACTTCGATATGGTGTCCGGTGATATTGAGGTTCATGATGTCTCCTTCGCGGGTTAAATGGTTTTACGTAAATTGACTGGCGGGATGCTCAGGGATTCGCGGTACTTCGCGATGGTGCGTCTGGCGACGACGATACCTTGCGCGCCGAGGATTTCCGCGATACGAGCGTCGGGGAGCGGCTTTTGACCGTTCTCGGCGCCCACCAGTTGCTTGATCAGCGCCCGGATCGCGGTGGAAGAAGCCGCGCCGCCGGTATCGGTGGCGACGTGGCTGCCAAAAAAATATTTCAATTCGTGGATGCCGCGCGGACTCGCCAGATATTTCTGCGTGGTAACGCGCGAAATGGTTGATTCGTGAAGGCTCACCGTATCGGCGATTTCGCGCAGCGTCAAGGGGCGCATGGCCACCGCGCCGTGGTCGAAGAAGGCGCGCTGGCGGTCGACGATGGCCTGGCTGACGCGCAAAATCGTATCGCAGCGCTGTTCCACGTTTTTGATCAGCCACTTGGCTTCCTGTAATTGACCGGCCAGGTTGCTGCCGCCCAAGCTCCGTTGCTGGCGCAGCAGGTTGGCATAGAGGCGGTTGATCCGCAGGCGCGGGATGGCCTCCTGGTTGAGGTGCACCTGCCAGTTGCCGCGCACCTTGCGGACGATCGCATCCGGCACGATGTAGCGGGTATCCAGCGTCCCGAACTGGGCGCCCGGTCTTGGGTTGAGCGAGCGGATCAGCGTCTGAGCGTCGCGCAGCGCATCATCCGTGCAGCCCAGCGCCTTCTTGATGCGCGCGTAATCGCGGCCGGCCAGTTGTTCGAGGTGATCGCGCACGATGGTTGTCGCCAGCGCATTGACTGGCCCTTGTGAGGATGGCGGCAGGTTGACGAGTTGCAGCAGCAGGCATTCGCGCGGGTTGCGCGCCCCGATGCCCGGTGGGTCCAGGCTTTGCAAATGCATGAGCGCGATGGTGAGGTCTTCGAGCAACTCGTCGGGTTCGCCGGCAAACTCATCCGGCAGCACATCGACCAAATCCTCGAGCGTCGACACCAGATAGCCATCATCGTCGAGCGCCTCGATCAGGAAGGCCACGCGCAAGCGCTCGCGCCCGGATAATTGGGACAGCGCCAGTTGGGCAACCAGATGATCGCGCAGGCTGCTGACGGCGGCCTGCAACTCGCCCGCATCGACGTCGCTTTCGTCGTTGGCATCGCGCGGGCTACGGGCGCCGCCGAGCGTCGGCCAGTCCGCATCATCCTGGCTCCACTCTGGCCCAGTACCCAACTCGCCTCGCTCATCTTGAGCGGCAGGCGGCGCCTCCTCACCGCGGGGTTGCCGCAACGCGTCATCGGCGCCCGTAAATACTGCGGGCTCGTCGGGCTCCTCGCGTTCGAGCAGGGGGTTTTCCTGCAGCGCCTGCTCGATCTCCTGATTCAACTCCAGCGAAGACAGTTGCAATAATCGAATCGACTGCTGCAATTGCGGCGTGAGCGCCAAGTGCTGGGAGAGCCTAAGCTGAAGCGTCTGTTTCATTGCGCCGACGTTCGAATCTACATCCTGAAGTGCTCGCCGAGATACACCCGACGCACACCTTCATTATCAATGATCTCGGCCGGATGTCCAGCGGCGAGGACCGCGCCTTCGTTGATGATGGTGGCACGATCGCAAATCCCCAGGGTTTCCCGCACGTTGTGGTCGGTGATCAGGACGCCGATGCCACGCTCCTTGAGAAAATGAATGATCTTCTGGATGTCGAGCACCGCAATCGGGTCGACGCCGGCAAAGGGTTCGTCGAGCAGGATGAAGCGCGGCGAAGTCGCCAGCGCGCGCGCGATCTCGACGCGCCGCCGCTCGCCGCCCGAGAGCGCCACGGCCAGTTGATCGCGCAGATGGGTGATGTGCAGCTCTTCCAGCAGCTCTGCGAGGCGGGTGTCCTGCGTCGGCGCGTCGTAATCCTGCAATTCCAGTACCGCGCGGATGTTGTCGGCCACCGTCAACTTGCGGAACACCGAATTTTCCTGCGGCAGATACGACAATCCCAGGCGCGCCCGGGCGTGGATCGGCATGTGGGTGAGCCGGGTTTCCTTGCTGCCGTCGCCATCGCCAGAGATGACAATGTCGCCGCCGTCGGACGCCACCAGGCCGACAATCATGTAAAAGCAGGTGGTCTTGCCGGCGCCGTTGGGGCCGAGCAGGCCGACCACCTCGCCGCCATCGACATGCAGGCTGACGTCCTTGACGACGGTGCGGGCGCGAAATCTTTTGCGCAGGTTGTGTACGGAGAGCGTGGTCATGCTTTGATTTCTTTTAAAAGCTTGCCGATGGTTTCGGCTGAAAAGCCGCGTCCTTGCAGGAAGCGCGCCTGTTTTGCCCATTCGCGCGCGTCGGCCGCCGGGGCGCTGAATTTCTTTGTCCAGACTGTCGCGGCGCGCGCCATCTCGTCAGGCAGTTCGGTGTTCTTCAGTTGGGACTCGATCAACGCAACATCGACACCCTTGGAGTGTAGCGTGCGGGAAAGGCGCGCCGCGCCCAGGCGTGCGGCATGGCTTCGCACATAATTCTCGGCAAAGCGGGTGTCTGACTGCAGCCCGGCGCCCGCCAGTTCGGCCAGCACGGACTCGATCTCTTCGACCGTGCCGTGCGCCGCCAGCTTGCCGGTCAGCTCGGCGCGGGTGTGTTCGCGCCGGGCCAGCAGGCGGATGGCGCGTTGCCGCAGGGAGGGTTCGAAATTCATGACCGGTATGTTACAGCGCGTGACACTGGTCGCCGCGCCGGAAGCCGAGGAGCGGCGTCGCAATACCCCGGCCGAGCGCGATCACCTTGAACAGCTCGCCCATTTCACCCGGCGCCAGCAATACCTTTACGGCGCCGCTGGCGCGCAATGCCTGTTCGCCGCCGACTTGCTGCCGCTGGGCCAGTAATTCACCGATGCCGCAATTGATCAGGAAATTGGCCTGATTCGTGTAGCCCAGCACATCCAGCCCGGCCTCGAAACCCGCTTCGGCCACGGCGGTGAAATCGACATGGCTGGTGATGTCCGATAGTCCCGGCCACCAAAAAAAATTGTCATGGGCGCGCTGCCGGTAATGGCAGCGCAGGGTGCCGCGATGCCTTTGCGGGTGATACAACTCGTGGCGCGGCAACCCGTAATCGATCAGGAGCAGCGCGCCTTGTTGCAGCCGTCCACCCCATTCCGCCACCCAGGCGCGGGCGGCGAGGCTGATTTCGCCCTCAAAGGGTGCTTCGACCGGAAAAGCTGCCATTGCCTCGGCCAGCGCGCCGCTCGCTGGCCGTTCGGCCCAGCCAAAGCCCTCCGCTGTCTGCGCCACCCCGCGTTCCATCAGGCCGCCACTTTCCCCATGACGCCAGGCTACCGCATGGGTGGGAAAGGCATCGAGCAGTTCGTTGGCAATCACGCACCCCACGAATTTTTCCGGCAGTTCGTCCAGCCAGACCACGCGGTCGACGAGATGTGGCGCGGTGGTTTCGATGGTTTGCTGCTGGCGCGCGCGTAGTTCGCCGGACAGTTCGAGGATTGCATAACGTGCCGGCAGGGCGCCCTGTGCTTCGAGCGCCAGCAATAAATCGGCGGCGAGCTTGCCGCTGCCGGCCCCGACCTCCAGCACAATGGCTGGATCTGGCGGGACGGCGCCAGAAGTCGGCGTTGGCAGGACGGCGAGAATCTCCGTCACCTGCCGCGCCAGCGCCTGGCCAAACAGCGGGGTGAGTTCAGGCGCGGTGACGAAATCGCCCGCTTCCCCGAATTTGAGCGAGCCGCCGGCGTAGTAGCCCAGCCCCGGCAGATGCAGCGCCATGTCCATGAAATCGAAAAAGGGCAGCCAGCCGCCGGCCGCCTCGATGCGCTCGGCGATGCGGCGCGACAATTCCCGGCTGGCGGCCTGGGCATCGGCGGAGGGGGTCGGTAATGTAGATTCGGGCAATGCTGAAGTTGGCATGGCGACATCTTACAATGCCACTCCATGGAGACAGCCGATCACGCCCGCCGCTTTTCCGGCATCGAACGACTTTACGGCGCCGGCAGCCTGGCCCGGCTGGCGGCGGCGCACGTCTGTGTCGTCGGTATTGGCGGCGTTGGCTCCTGGGCGGTCGAGGCGCTGGCGCGATCCGGCGTTGGGCGGTTGACGCTGATCGACCTCGATCATGTGGCGGAATCGAATATCAATAGGCAGATTCACGCGCTGGAGAGCACCCTCGGCCAGGCCAAGGTTACGGCCATGAAGGCGCGCATCGCGCAGATCAATCCGGCCTGCACGGTGGAGTGCATCGAGGAATTCGTCACGCCGGAAAACGTGACAACGCTCCTGCCCGCTTGCGATGTCGTCATCGACGCCATTGACCAGATGCGCGCCAAGGCGGCGCTGATTGTTTGCTGCCGCGCGCGGAACACGCCCGTCGTGACCACCGGTGGCGCGGGCGGACGCACCGATCCGACGCGCATTAAGATCGACGACCTGTCGCGCACGATGCAGGATGCGCTGGCGAGCAAATTGCGCGCCCATCTGCGCAAGGAACACGGCTTCACGCGCGACGCGAAGAAGAAATTCGGCGTGGCCTGCGTGTATTCGGATGAACCGATTCGCCGCCCGTCGGGGGCAGCTTGCGATGTCGACGAGGCGGGCTTGCACGGATTGAACTGTGCCGGCTATGGCTCCTCGGTGGCGGTGACGGCGGGCTTCGGCTTTGCGGCGGCGGCGCACTGCCTCGCTATACTCCTCAAATGAACTCACCCGTTATTCTCGTGACTGGCGCGGCCAGGCGTGTCGGTGCCGAAATCGCGCGCACGCTGCATGAGGCGGGCGCCAATCTTGTGCTGCATTACCGCGCATCGGCGACGGAGGCTGAAGCGTTGGCCGCCGAATTGAACGCGCGACGCGAAAAGTCGGCGCTGGCGAGACGGCACGATCTGCGTGATAGCGCCGGCCTGCCGGCGTTGATCGATGAGACCATCGCGTATTTTGGCCGGCTGGATGCCTTGGTGAATAACGCGTCGAGTTTTTTCGCCACGCCGGTCGGCGGCATCGACGAGATTGCCTGGGACAGCCTGATGGGCAGCAATCTCAAGGGTCCGCTGTTTCTCAGTCAGGCCGCCGCGCCGCACCTGGCCGCGACGCATGGCTGCATCATCAACATCACCGACATCCACGCCGAGAGGCCGCTCAAGGGCTACCCGCTGTATTGCGCGGCCAAGGCGGGCCTGCTTGGCCTCACGCGCGCACTGGCGTTGGAACTCGCGCCGGCGGTGCGCGTCAACGCCGTCGCCCCAGGTGCCATCGAATGGCCGGAGAATGACAGCGATTTTTCGCCGGCAGCGCAGGCGGCGATCATCAACCATACCCTGCTCAAGCGCATTGGTTCGCCGGACGACATCGCGCGCACGGTGAAATTTCTCGTCTTCGACGCGCCTTACATCACCGGCCAGGTGATTAATGTCGATGGCGGCAGGACGGCACATCTGTGATGGCCTTCAATAATTCGGCGCATTTATGAGTACCTACAAGGCCGCCCATAAGGCCGAATTCGAGGCCAACAAGCTGGCCAAGCGGCTGCGCCGCGAAGTCGGCCAAGCCATCGCCGATTTCAACATGATCGAGGATGGCGACCGGGTCATGGTCTGCCTGTCGGGCGGCAAGGATTCCTACGGCCTGCTCGACGTCCTGCGCTATCTGAAGGAAAAGGCGCCGATCCGCTTCGAGCTGATTGCCGTCAACCTCGACCAGAAACAGCCGGGTTTTCCCGCCGATGTGCTGCCGAAGTATCTGGATGAGTTGGGCATCGCCTACCGCATCGTCGAGGAAGACACCTATTCCATCGTCAAGCGCGTGATTCCAGAGGGCAAGACCACCTGTTCGCTCTGTTCGCGGCTGCGGCGCGGCATTCTCTATCGGGTCGCCGATGAGCTGGGCGCGACCAAAATAGCCCTTGGCCACCATCGCGACGACATTCTCGCCACGCTGTTCCTCAACCTGTTTTTCGCCGCCAAGCTGAAGGCGATGCCACCCAAGCTGGTGTCGGACGACGGTCGCCACATCGTCATCCGGCCGCTCGCCTATTGCCGTGAACAGGATTTGCAGGCCTGGGCGGTGCAGCGCGAATTCCCCATCATTCCCTGCAATCTGTGCGGCAGCCAGTCCAATCTGCAACGTCAGCAGATCGGAGAAATGCTGCGCGACTGGGAAAAACGTTTCCCCGGCCGCATCGAAACCCTGTTTCGCAGCCTCGCCCATGTCGTGCCCTCGCATCTCATGGATGCGCGGCTCTACGACTTCGCCAACCTCAAGGCGACCGGCGTGCCCGACCCTGAAGGCGATACCGCCTTCGATGCCGCGATATAGGGGCTATCGTGAAAACGTAGCGTTTGCGCCGGGCCAATCCCTCTCTCCCGACCTCTCTCCCGTAAAGGGAGAGAGGAGCAGATAGCTTCCCTCTCCCCTTGCGGGAGAGGGAATGAGGGTGAGGGCAGCCAAGCAAACGCGGCACGCGGCGTCAGCCGCAACCCGCTCCGCTGCCAAAAGAAGCGCCCCGTGATACACGAGCAAAGCGAGCCGTTAAGAACCCCCCGCGAGGGGGGCGAAGGGGGGCGGGCGTTTACTCAGCCCTTTTCGCACTTCTTGATAAAGGCGGTCTTGGCAGCGCCGGTGAGCGGCTTGCCTTCCTTGCTGACGGCTTTTGCCTCGCAGGCGGTGGGGGCGGCTCCCGTGCATTTCTTCATGAAGGCCGTTTTGGCCGCGCCGGTGAGCGGCTTGCCTGCCTTGCTGACGGCGCGGGCTTCGCAATCGCTGGCGGCTGCGGGTGCCTGGGCAAAAGCCAGTTGGCTGGCAACCAGCAGGACGGCGGTTGAGAGTAGATATTTCATGGTGATGACTCCTTTTAGTGGGTGAATGGGCGTGGTGCGATATGGTGTGTCTCGGCTGCGGCGTGGTGATGGCCAGCCTGCGGCCAGTGTGGGTTCCGTGGCCCGACCAGACCGCCGACCAGCATGCCCAGTGCGCTGGCGGCAAGGCCGAAGATCTGGGGTTGGATGTCCCCCGTGGGAACGAACAACTCGAGCAGCAGCCAGGTGCCAAGACCGAGGACAACGGATAGTGTCGCGCCCAGGTTGTTGGCGCGCGACCAGAACAGGCCGGCGGTCAGCGGCACGAAGGCCCCGGCGAGGGTGATGCGGTAGGCGTTTTCGACCATGCCGTGGATGGTGGCGTCGGTGGAGGTGGCGTAGAGCGTGACCAGACTGCTGAAGGCAAGCACGGTGATGCGTGTTGCCAGCAGTAGTTGGCGGTCGCTCATGTCTTTCCAGAAGCCCTTCAGCACGTTTTCCGAAAAGGTTACAGAAGGTGCCAGCAGCGTGCCGGAAGCCGTGCTCATAATGACCGAGAGCAAGGCGCCGAAGAAGACGACCTGCGCGGCAAACGGCATGTGGCCGGTGATCAGGCTGGGCAGGATCAGCTGGGTGTCTTCCTGCATCAGGCGCTCCACCATGGCCGGGTCGATCAATGTGGCGGTGTAGGCAAGAAACAGGGGAACCGCGGCGAAGAAGAAATATGCGATGCCGCCAAGGGCCGTGCCCCAGATGGCGACGTGCTCGTTCTTTGACGCATTGACGCGTTGGAACACGTCCTGCTGCGGAATCGAGCCGAGCATCATGGTGAATAGCGCGGCGATCCAGGCCAGCATGTCGAGCGCGTCGAGTCTTGGCAGCCATTCGAGCTTGCCCGCGGCGGCGGCGCGTTCGATCACGTGCGAAAAGCCGCCGGCCATGTCGCCGGCCAGCCAGGCCACATAAAACAGGCCGAGCACGATGACGATCATCTGCACGAAGGTGGTGAGCGCCACAGACCACATGCCGCCGAACAGGGTGTAGACCAGCACCACCCCGGCACCGATCAGCACGCCCTGATTCAGCGAGATGGCGTCGTCCGACAGCACGTTGAAGACCAGTCCGAGTGCGGTGAATTGGGCACCAACCCAGCCGAGGTAGGAGATGATGATGCACAGCGACAGTACCAGCTCGGTCTGCCGGTTGTAGCGGATGCGGAAGAAATCGCCGAGCGTCAGCAGGTTCATGCGGTAGAGCGGACGGGCGAAGATCAGGCCGAACAGCACGAGGCAAAGCGAAGCGCCGAGCGGATCGGAGATCAGCCCGCGAAAGCCCTTGTCGAGGAAGGTGGCGGAGATGCCCAGCACCGTCTCGGCGCCGAACCAAGTGGCGAACACCATGGCCAGCACGAAATGGAAGGGCAGATGGCGCCCGGCGACGATGTAGTCGCGCGCGTTGTGCACGCGCGTCGCGGCGTAAAGTCCGATCCCCACGGAAATTGCCAGGTACAGAACGACGAGCCAGAGCAGCATGATCGACCTCGTAAAATTGCCGCAAATGGGGCGAAATTATCGCACCAAGGGGCGGGCGATTTTTCGCGTGATCGTGTTTCTGCCGATGCCCAGCAATTGCGCCGCCTCGATGCGGCGGCCGCCGGTGGCGGCCAGCGCACGGTTGATCAGCGTGGTTTCAAAGGTGGCGGAGAGGCTATCCCAGACTGCGCCGGGCTGCTTGGTCAGCAGCTCATCGACCGTTGCCGCCAGGAGCGCCTGCCAATTGGTCGCGCCGGCTGCCGTGCCGGGCGCGGTGCTGATATCGCGTATCTCGGCGGGTAGGTCGTCAATCTCGATTTGCTGTCCGGGCGCCATCACGGTCAGCCAGTGACAAAGATTTTCGAGTTGGCGGACATTGCCCGGCCAGGGCGCGCCTTGCAGAAATTTGAGGGCGCCCGCCGTCAGGCGCTTGGCTTCGACGCCGAGCTGTTGCGCGCTGCCCGCGAGGAAATGCCGGGCCAGCGCCGGAATATCCTCGCGCCGTTCCCTGAGCGGCGGCAGGCGCAGCCGGATGACGTTCAGGCGATGGAACAGGTCTTCGCGAAACAGGCCTTCCTTGACGCGCTGTTCGAGATTCTGGTGCGTCGCGGTGATGACGCGCGCATTGCTGTGCAGGGGCTCCCGGCCGCCGACGCGATAGAACTGGCCGTCGGACAGCACGCGCAGCAGGCGGGTTTGCAGTTCGGCCGGCATGTCGCCGATCTCGTCGAGAAACAGCGTGCCGCCGGCGGCCTCTTCGAAGCGGCCGCGCCGCTGCGCGGCGGCCCCGGTAAAGGCGCCCTTTTCATGGCCGAAGAGTTCGGATTCGAGCAGGTCGCGCGGGATGGCGGCGGTATTGAGGGCGATAAAGGGCCCGTCCCGGCGCGGACTATGGCGATGCAGCGCACGCGCCACCAGTTCCTTGCCGGTGCCGGATTCGCCGTTGATCAGCACCGTCGCATGGGATTGGGCAAGGCGACCGATGGCGCGGAACACCTCCTGCATCGCCGGGGCCTGTCCGAGAATTTCTGGCGCAACGGGTTCGGCGGCCGGCGCACCAGATTGGGGCGTCACCTGTTCCAGCGCGCGGCGTACCAGGGCGACGGCCTGATCGACGTCGAAAGGCTTCGGCAGATATTCGAAGGCGCCGCCCTGAAAGGCCGCCACGGCGGAATCGAGGTCGGAATAGGCGGTCATGATGATGACCGGCAGATCCGGGTGGGCTTGTTTGACCTGACGCAAGAGATCGAGTCCGCTCGCGCCGGGCATGCGAATGTCGGAGACCAGCACGCGCGGCGCCGCCCCCGCGCCGAGTTTCGCCAGCGCCTCGTCGGCGGAGCCGAAGCTGACGCAATCAATGTTTTCGCGCGTCAGGGCTTTTTCGAGCACCCAGCGAATCGAACGGTCGTCGTCGACGATCCAGACGTCGGTCATGCGGATTTATCCTTTTCATTTTTCAGCGGCAGGCGCAGGGTGAAGCAGGTGCGGCCGGGCGCCGACTCGACTTCGATGCTGCCATGATGGTGCTGAACGAAACTTTGCGCCAGCGCCAGCCCGAGCCCGGTGCCACCTTGCCTTCCCGAAACGAGCGGGTAGAAAATCCGGTCGCGGATTTCTGCGGGGATGCCGGGGCCATTGTCGATGATCTGCAATTCGAGCGCCAGCCGGTAGCGCTTCTTCGCCAGCGTGACCTGGCGGATCGCGCGGGTGCGGGTAACGATCTCGCCCTCTCCCTGCATCGCTTGGGCGGCGTTGCGGGCGATGTTCAGAATGGCCTGAATCAATTGTTCGCGGTCGCCGGTGAGGTCGGGCAGCGAGGTGTCGTAGTCGCGCCGCACGCGCACGCCCGGAAATTCGGCGTGGATCAGCCGCCGCACGCGTTCGAGAATCTCGTGGATGTTGATCTGCGCCGGCTGCATGGCGCGGTGCGATGACAGCAGCCGGTGCAGCAGGTCCTGCAGCCGGTCGGCTTCGTGGATGATGACCTCGGTGTACTCCCGCAGCGCCGCCGCGTTTTCCATGCCCGCGAGTTCGCGGTCGAGCAATTGCGCCGAGCCGCGGATGCCGCCGAGCGGGTTCTTGATCTCATGCGCCAGGTTGCGGATCAATTCCTGGGTCGCGCGCTGTTGCACGGCCTCGTGCTCCTCGCGCACCACGCGCAATTGCTGGTCGATGGGGCGAAATTCCAGCAGCAGGCTGGCCGCGCCGGCCTCGATGGGGCTGACGGTGCAATCAAGGTGGACCGGTTCTGTGTTGTCGCGCGCCACGACGATGTCGTGGCCGGTATAGCTCCACCGGTTGGCGAGTGCGTTTTCGAGCGCGGCGATCAGCGTCGACGGCGTGCCCAAAAGCTGTGCCAGCGGCTGGCCGAGGCAGGCGCGCTGGCTGACGGCGAAGAGATTTTCGGCGGCCGGGTTGCAGTGGAGAATCCGCAACTGGCCGTCCAGCAGGAGCACCGCGGAGGAGAGCAGGTCAAGCCCGGCGAATGCGTGGTCGTCTTGGCGGTGAGCGGGCGGTAAATTCATGACCAAATCGAACGCAAGAACCGCGCCAGTTGAACCGCCTACTTCAGATTGCCGATTTCCCTGCGAATCGACTCGATGTTGCGCTCGTGGAGCTGCAGCTTGTCGCGGAAGGACTGGATGCGTGCCTCGCGCTTGCCGCCCTGAATGCCGCCGCCGGCGATGCGCTCTTCGGGCAGGATGAGGCCTTCCTGTTCGGCCAGGGTTTTCTTTGCTGTATCGAGGTTTCTCTGCTCGTTCGCCAGTTCCTGCTCAAGGATGGCGCGGCGGTCGCTGTCGCGGGCCTTTTGCTGTTCGCCGCCCACGCGCGGGAAGTCGCCGGGCGTGGCCTGGCGCGGCTTTTGCGCCGGCGGGCTGAAGGTCGACACCGGCTTGTCCTGCGCGATGATCTCGCAGCTTTTGGCGCCCGTCACCTTCTGGTTGGTGTAGGTCATGCGCCCATCGGCACCCTCGCACTTGTAGAGCGTGTTGGCCTGGGCGGCGGATGTGCCGAGCAATACAAGCAGCAGGATGCGTTTTCTCATGGCGGCCAGTGTATGCGAATCGAGCAAAAAATGGACAAGAAAAAAGGACGGGGCCCCCGTCCTTTTTTCAGCTTGCGCCGACTTTTGAAAAAGTAGCGTTTGCGCCGGGCCGCCCCAAGCAAACGCGGCACGCGGCGCCAGCC
>JAUSBB010000115.1 GCA_030652245.1 Rhodocyclaceae bacterium
GCGAGCGGCCGCCGCGCCTGCCAGGGCAGCGGCTGCCCCGCATGCGGGGCTTCAACCGCGGCATGGGTATCGAACACCGACGCGATTTCGCTACCCAGGCGCGCGGTGGGCGGCTGGTCATAGAGCTCCACATCCAACTCATGGATCGAGTATGCCAATTTATTCACCAGCCGATCGGGCCGGAAGACCAGCGCCACCGTGCCGGGAAAGGCGTTGTCCACCCTGGTCGGCAGCCGGGTGATCAGGGCATAGTGCGCTGCTTCCGGATACTCCTCGGTCAGCCGTTCGCTGAGGGCGAAGAATTCGCCGCCCGAGAGCTTCGCCAAGGCTGCCTGCCGCCGCGGGTCGGCCAGCAGGTCGAGGCCGAGGTGTTGCGGGCTGAAGGGATAGACAAATTCCACCAGCAAATACGCGTCGCGCTCGCCGGGCGGCTTGGGCGAAACATCGACGGGCGCTTCGCTGACTTTCGCGAGCGAACGCGCCACCTGCTGCTGCCAGGTGGCCAGCTCCGCCGCGCGTACATGGCGGGCAAAGCGGAATTCGATCGCGGCGGGAAAGCGTTCGCGCAAATCGAGCAGGTTCACATAGGCGCGGAAATCCTGCCGCGTGACGGCGTCGGAAGCGGCGAACAGCCCCACGAGGCCGCGCAGTATTTCCTCCTGCAAGGCGAACTGCTGCTGCATCCGGGCGGCGATTTGCTGGGTCTCGTACTCGAGCTTGGCCGCCAGCTGCTCATCCACCCATTGCCGCGCCTGGAACACCAGCGCGACGGTGACGACGAGCCCCGCCGCCAGCACGGCGAGGGGCCAGAATAGAGGGTGAAGGGTGGCGCGCGACAAATTGATCATCGCGTTGTAATCAAACTGTCATACAAGCAATCTCGCCGCCGGACCAATCCCTCTCTCCCGACCTCTCTCCCGTAAAGGGAGAGAGGAGTAGATAGCTTCCCTCTCCCCTTGCGGGAGAGGGAATGAGGGTGAGGGCAGCCAAGGCGAGACGGCACGCGCCGCCAAGCGCGATTCACGCCAAATTATGAACGGAGCGCGCCTGACTTTCATGGTCGATAGCACCACCCCTGTGCATGAAATACGCAAAAGGCAACTGACGCCCCCCCACCCAGGCCCCGCCGCGAGGCGGGGGTCAAAGGTTTGGGGCGTAGCGTACTACAGGTCCCCCTGCCCGCGAGGGCCGGGGGAAGCTGGGCAAAATTTACTCTTCGTCGTCAGTACCGGGCTTCTTGAAGCCCTTGGGCAGCTTGTGCGCGATGCCCTGGTGGCAATCTATGCAGCTTTGCCCTGCCGCCTTCGCCTCCATGTGCTTCTTGTAGGGCGTTTTCTTCTGGAGCTCCGGGCTCATGGCATCGAAGTTGTGGCAGTTGCGGCATTCGATGGAATCGCGCGCTTTCATGCGGGCCCATTCGCGCTCCGCCATCGCCAGGCGATTGGCCTCGAATTTTTCCTTCGTGTCGATCTTGCCGGTGATCTTGCCCCAGATTTCATAGCTGGCCTGCACCTTGCGGATGATCTTGTGCGTCCAGTCCTTCGGCACATGGCAGTCGGAACAGACCGCGCGCACCCCGGTGCGGTTGCTGTAGTGAATCGTGTACTTGTATTCCTCATACACGTTATCGCGCATCTCGTGGCAGCTCACGCAGAACTCCATCGTGTTGGTGGCCTCCATCCCGGTGTTGAAACCACCCCAGAAGATGATGCCGCTGAAGAAGCCCACCACCAGCAGGCCGAGCAGCGAATACTTCGTGCTCGGACGCCGCAGCGCCGCCCACCACCCCTGCTTGCCCGAATCCTGGTTAGTCATGACGATTCAGCCAGTGATCAGGGTTGGATGGACAGGATGTATTGCGCCACATTTTTTATTTGGGCCATGTCCTTGGGCGGCATCGTCTTGATGATCTTGTGATCCTCGGTCGTGCCGTCCGCGAGCTTGATCTTCTTGCCCGAGGTGAGGTGTGTGACGATTTCCGCTTCGGCGCCGGCCTTGCCGCGCAGCCGCTCGGCGGTCTTCAGAAAGGAGGGGCCATCCTTGTCCTTCTTGATGCCGTGGCACTGCTTGCAGTTGTTCTGCTCGACGAGATCCTTGGCCGCTTCGAAACTCTGGGCCAGCGCGCCGGCCGAAAAGCCTGCCAGGGCAAAGGTTGCGGCCGTGGCGGTCACGAGCATTCCGGTTGATTTTTTCATGCTTAGCTACTCCGATTGATAGTTGGGGAAAAAATTATTTGATGACGCCGACGAATTTACTGTCGACCAGCGGCTTGGCATCGACCTGCGGCACATGGCAGCTATCGCACTGGAAGCGGCTCATTTCCACGGCAGGGGTGCCATCCTTCTTCTTCAGCGTCGTGGAGAAGTGGCTGACACCGATTTTCGGCACTTTCTGACCGCGCAACTCGTCGGTAATGTGGCAATCGAGGCAGGCGTTCTCTTCCATCGTCAGCGGCACGTACTTCTCGACATCGTGGGGCACCATGGGCGGCTGGCCAACGAAGGTGCGCTCGATCAGGTGCGCCTGGCCGACCCCGGGAATTTTTTCTGCATACGCCTTGATCACTGGCGCACGGTCGGGCGCCGTTACATCGGCACCGCGCATCGGGGCCGGCCCGGTAGTGGACGCGCAGCCGATCATCGAGGCCAGGAGAGTCGCGATTGCGATGCTTGCAGTTTTTTTCATGATTGAACTCCTCCTAGAGAAAAACAAAGTGGGTCATTTCGGTAGAGGCGCAACCGCGCCGGCGCCGGTGGCTGCACCGATCCGGGCGCCGAAGCGGAAAACGTTTTTCGAGCAGACGTCGATGCAACGCCCGCAGTTCGTGCAGTTTTCGTCCAGAATGATCGGCGCTCTGCCATTGATCGCCTTCAGTGCCGGCCGGATCACCTGCTGCTCCGGGCAGACGGCAAAGCAATCCATGCAGTCGTTGCAGGCTTCGCGCGCCGGCAGTTTCACCCGCAGCAGCGAAAACTTGCCGATCAGGCTGTAGCAGACGCCCACCGGGCAGAAATGTCCGCACCAGCCGTGGCGCATGACGAACAGATCGAAGAGGAATACCGCCAGGATGACCGTCCAGGCGAAACCCATTCCGAAGATCAGTCCGCGCTGCAGCAGCGTCACCGGGTTCACCATTTCCCAGACCAGCGTACCGGACAGGGCTGTAGCCACCAGCGCCATGCCAAAAATCCAGTAGCGCGTCTGGCGCGACAGATGCGCGCCGCCCTTCAGGCCCAGCCGCGCGCGCAGCCAGTTGGCCAGATCGGTGACCAGATTCACCGGGCAGACCCACGAACAGTAGGTGCGTCCGCCCACCAGCCAATAGAACAGCACAACAAGACCCGCGCCGATGATGGCGATGGTTTCCGGAATCTGCCGCGCTGCCAGCAGTTGCACGAACTGAAAGGCGTCGGTCAGCGGCAGGAAATCCAGCGTGTAGCTGTAGTTGAGGTTGCCCTTGACGATCCACCACTTGAACCACGGCCCGACGAGAAAGAGCAACAGGATGCCGATCTGGCTTGCCCGGCGCAGGATGAGCCATTTGTGGGCAAGCAGCCAGCCCTTCTCGGCAATCGCCTCGGCGCCAGGACGCAGAAATCCGGCGCTCACAGTTTGCCTCCCTGGAACGCCTTGGGCAAGCCGACCGGCTCGACAGGAGAAATCGGCGCTGGCGGGACGGCAGAGAGGCCCTTGCCGTGCTCATACTGCATGCCCTCCGGCATGTTGTACTGGTGTTCGACATCCGGCGCCACGAGACTGCCACCCGCCTTTTCCTTCTCGACCCAGCCGAGCCGATAGTGCGCGGAGAGTTGACCCTTGGCCAGGTAAAGCGGGAACACCTTGATCGCGGCGATTTCCGTCGGACACGCTTTCTCGCAGAGACCGCAGCCCGTGCAGTGCTCCGAATGCACCACCGGAATAAACAAGGTGTGCTTGCCGGTACGCAGATTGTTCTGCGGATCGAGGGTGATCGCCTTGTCGAGCACCGGACAAACGCGATAACAGATGTCGCAGCGCAGGCCGAGAAAATTCAGACAGGTCTCTTGATCGACCAATACCGCCAAGCCCATCTTCGACTTGGTGATATCGGTGAGCGAGTGATCCAGTGCGTTGGTCGGACAGGCTTTTATGCACGGGATGTCCTCGCACATTTCGCAGGGTGCCTGGCGCGCGACGAAATAGGGCGTGCCGGTCGACATGGGCTCCTCCGGCTTGGCCAGAAGAAGGATGTCGAACGGGCAATCGCGCACGCACATGCCGCAACGGATGCAGGCGGCGGAAAACTCGGCTTCCGGGATGGCCCCCGGCGGGCGAATGGCTGCAGGGGGAAGCGCCTTGGCATGACGCGCATAGAGGGAAAGCCCCAGTCCCAACAGACCGACGCCACACGCCATGCGCGCGGTATCGGCGGGGAACTGGCGGCGGGCAGAACCTGGACCCTTGACCCTGAGCTTGTTTTCATTGTCCATAATCTCGTGACGGGAAGCCTGCCCCCTGCGTAGCTTCCCGTTTTCATGTGCTTACTGAATCAGATCTTGACGACCTTGGCGGCGCACTTCTTGTAGTCGGTCTCTTTCGAGATCGGACAAGTGGCATCCAGGGTCAGCTTGTTGACCAGGCGGTGCTCGTCGAAGAATGGGATGAAGATCAAGCCCTCCGGCATCTTGTTGCGGCCTTTGGTATCGACGCGCAATTCGATCTCGCCGCGTCGCGTCGCCACCTTGACGATGTCGTTACGCTTGATGCCGCGCTTTTCGGCGTCCTTCGGATGCATCCAGCACACCGCATCCGGGAAGGCCTTGTAAAGCTCGGGAACGCGCCGCGTCATCGAACCGCTGTGCCAGTGTTCCAGCACACGACCGGTACACAGCCACAGGTCAAAGTCCTTGTCCGGCATCTCGGCGGCCGGCTGGTAGGGCAGCGCAAAAATCTTCGCCTTGCCGTCCGGGTAGCCATAGAAACGCACGCCCTCGCCCTTCTTGACGTAGGGGTCGTAACCCTCGCGGAAGCGCCACAAGGTCTCCTTGCCGTCGACCACCGGCCAGCGGAAGCCGCGCGCCTTGTGGTATTCGTCGAAGTAGTTGAGGTCGTGGGCCTTGCCGCGGCCGAAAATGGCGTATTCCTCGAACAGGCCTTTCTGCACGTAGTAGCCGTAGTAATCGGTTTCGTCGTTGGTATAGCCGGCCCAGGCGTGGGCGTTGACTTTGGCCGCCTCCGCCTTCGGGAACTTGTTGACCACGCCGTTGGCGTAAAGCACGTCGTAGAGCGTCTTGCCGGCATACTCGGGCTTCTTGGCGATCAGATCGGCGGGCCAGACTTCCTCGACCTTGAAGCGCTTGGAAAATTCCATGTACTGCCAGAGGTCGGATTTGCAATCGCCGGGGGCCTTGACCTGCTGGCGCCACATCTGGCCGCGTCGCTCGGCGTTGCCGAACATCCCCTCTTTCTCCATCCACATGGCCGCCGGCAGGATCAGGTCAGCCGACATGGCGCTCACGGTCGGATACACGTCCGAAACGACAGTGAAGCACTTCGGGTTGCGCCAGCCGGGATAGATCTCGTCATTGACGTTCGGGCCGGCCTGCATGTTGTTGGTCGTCGAGGTCCAGAGGAAGCCGACCTTGCCATCCTTGGCCATGCGCGACTGGGCCACGGCGTGATAGCCGATCCATTCGGGAATGGTGCCGGCCGGCAGCTTCCAGATGTTTTCGGAAAATTCACGGTGCTTGGGATTCATCACCACCATGTCGGCCGGCAGACGATGGGCAAAGGTGCCGACCTCGCGCGCCGTTCCGCAGGCCGAAGGCTGTCCGGTCAGCGAGAAGGGGCCGTTGCCCGGCTCGGAAATCTTGCCCACCAGCAGGTGCACGTTGTAGATCATGTTATTGACCCAGGTGCCGCGCGTGTGCTGATTAAAGCCCATGGTCCAGGTGGACATCACCTTGGTCTTGGGATCGGCATAGGCCTTGGCGAGCGCCACGAGCTTGTCTTTCGACACGCCGGAAACTTCGTGCGCCTTGTCGAGCGTGTATTCGGAAACGAACTTGGCGAACTGCTCGAAGCTGATCGGCGTATGCTTGCCCGGATCGCCCTTCGGCTTGCCGTCCGCGCCGGGGTAACCGTTGTTGCCGGCCACCTGTTCGAGCGGATGGTTGGGGCGCAGGCCGTAGCCGATGTCGGTCACGCCTTCGAAGAAGTGGCAGTTCTTGGCGACGAACTCTTTGTTCACCGCGTTGTTCTGGATGATGTAGTTGCAGATGTAGTTGAGGATCGCCAGATCGGACTGCGGCTTGAAGATCATCTCGCTGTCGGCCAGCTCGCAGGAGCGGTGCGTAAACGTCGACAACACGTGAATCTTGACATGGCTCGCGGTCAGGCGGCGGTTGGTGATGCGCGACCAGAGGATCGGGTGCATCTCGGCCATGTTGGCGCCCCACAGCACGAAGGCATCGGCATGCTCCATGTCGTCGTAGCAGCCCATCGGCTCGTCGATGCCGAAGGTGCGCATGAAGCCGGCGACGGCGGATGCCATGCAGTGGCGGGCGTTCGGGTCGAGGCTGTTGGTGCGCAGCCCCGCCTTCATCAGCTTGGCGGCGGCATAACCTTCCCACACCGTCCATTGACCGGAACCGAACATGCAGACGCCGCGCGGGCCCTGGTTGGGGTCCTTCAGCGTCGCCTTGACCTTCTCGGCCATGATATCGAAGGCCGCATCCCAGGAGATCGGCGCGAACTCGCCATTCTTGTCGAACTTGCCATCCTTCATGCGCAAGAGCGGCTTGGTCAGGCGATCCTGACCATACTGAATCTTCGCCAGGAAGTAGCCCTTCACGCAGTTGAGGCCCTTATTCACGGGCGCATCCGGATCGCCCTGGGTCGCGACGATGCGGCCGTCCTTGACACCGACCAGCACGCCGCAGCCGGTGCCACAGTAACGGCACGCGCCCTTGTCCCAGCGCACACCGTCGCCACCCCGGGTCTGGGCGAGCGCCTGGGCGCCGGGGATGGATATGCCCGCCACACCGACCGCCGCCGCAACCGCGTTTGACTTGATGAATTCACGTCGTGTCAGTTTCATTGCCAATCTCCTTGTTGTTGCGGCATCGCCTGGCGGCTAAGCCTCGGAAGAAATAAGTGCTTCTGGATCAGGTTCGTTTTGGTGAAAGACCATGGACGCCGACAGCACGCCGTCCAGGTGACTGATGAGGTTGTAGCTGTCGGTTGTCGCGCGATCGTCTTCCGCCTCCAGCGTCACGACAATCTTGCCTTCCGGTGAAACCGCATGCACCTCGACGCCCGCGACCTCGCGCAGCAAACGCTGCACTGGCTCGATATGGTCGGGATGAGGGATAACGATGACGCTTGAAATATTCATATGGATAGCCAGTAACCTTGAGAAAATCAAGGTTTGAAGTTTTGCATCTTAGGACTTCTACGCATCGACTGGTTTGACAAGCATCAAGGAATTTCAATGTTGAACGTTGCGCTCGGAATTGCGCGAAAGTCGGCGCTGGTGAAACGGCGTGAGCCGACTCGCCAGCGCGGTAGCGGGGTCATTGGGGCACGGCGGATTTGTGCATGCGCGCCAGGATGGATTGGGTGCGCGAGTTGAGGTAGTCGGAATACGGGTTCTTCTCGAAGCGGCGCGGCGCCGGCAGCATTACCGCCAGCCGCGCCGCCTGTTCCGCCGATAACTGACGGGCGCTGCCGCCGAAATAGCGATTGGCGGCCGCTTCGGCGCCAAACACGCCCTCGCCCCATTCGACCACGTTGAGGTAGACCTCGAGGATGCGCCGCTTGTCCCACAGCAATTCGAGCCAGACAGTGATAATCGCCTCCTGCGCCTTGCGCCAGGGCGTTTTGTCCGATGACAGGAACAGATTTTTCGCCAGCTGTTGGCTGATGGTCGAGCCGCCGGCCACCACCTTGCCCTTCTGCTGATTTTTTTCGAGGGCCTTCTGGATGCCCGCCCAGTCGAAACCTTCGTGGTCGATGAACTTGTCGTCCTCCGCCGCCACCACGGCGCGCTTCAATTGCACCGAGATTTTTTCGTAGGGCACCCAGCGCTGCTGGAGCTTGGCCTTGGGGTTCTTCTCGGAGAGCGCATCGAGGCGCATCGCCATGAAGCTGGTCTGGCCGGGATCGACATAGCGCCACCACACCACCCAGCCGACATACCAGCCCTGCCAGAGCAGGAGCAATAACGCAGCGGCCGCAAAGATTTTCAGCAACCAGCGGGGGGCCGGCTTCATCCCTTCAACACGGCAAGCACTGGCGCGGTGGCCGGGCGCACGCCGCGCCAGCCGAAAAACGCTTCCGCCGCCTGCTCGACAAGCATGCCGAGGCCGTCGGCAACGCGTGCTCCGGCTTCACGCGCCTGCCGCATGAAAGGCGTTTCGCGGCCGTAGACCATTTCGTAAGCCAGCGCGCCGGGGGCGAACAGTTGCGGCGGCAAGGGCAGTGCGGTAGCGGACAGGCCGGTCGAGGTGGCATTGATGATCAGGTCGAACTCCTGGCCGGCGAGCCGGGCAAAGCCTCCAGCCTCTGGCATAAGCTGCGTGTTTCCGGAAAATTCGCGCGCCAGACGAACGGCCTTTTCCTCGGTGCGATTGGCGATGGCGAGCGCGGCCGGTTGCTCCTGCAAGAGCGGCAGGATCACGCCGCGCGCAGCGCCGCCCGCGCCCAGCAGCAGGATGCGCTTGCCCGCGATGTCACAACCCAGATTGGCCTTGAGGTCCCTCACCAGCCCGGCGCCGTCGGTGTTGTCGCCGCTGACCGTGTTGTCGGCAAAACTCAGCGTATTCACCGCGCCGGCAGCCTGGGCGCGCGGCGTAAGGCGGGTCGCCAACCGGAAAGCGGCTTCCTTGAACGGCACGGTGACATTGGCGCCCTTGCCGCCGTCCCGGACAAAGGCGGCGACCGCCGCGACAAAACCATCGAGCGGCGCCAGCAGCGCTTCGTAGCACATGTCCTGCCCTGACTGGGCAGCGAACAGGGCGTGGATGCGCGGCGACTGGCTGTGTGCGATGGGGTTGCCAAAGACGGCGTAGCGGTCAGTCATCATGCCTCCGCCGGGCCGTCCCAAGGAGGCATGCGCCCCCCGCGGGGGCAGCGAGCTGAATTTGCGAGCGTGGGGGCCATCATCCTTCCACGATCTTCTTGCTGCGCGGCGCACGCGGCTTGCGCGGGGGTTTTGCTGGTTTGGCGGCAACGGCTTCGCCGGGCGAGCCCCGCTTGACATAGATGCCGGATTTCTCGTCGCGGCCGAGTTCGATGAAGCCGCGCGTCTGGGCCTCCTCCAGCAAATTGCCGAACGCCTTGAAACCGCAGGCGGACTCGCTGAAGTCCGGGTGCCGCCGCTTGATCGCCTGCTTGAGCATCGACGCCCAGATGCGTCCGGCGTCGCCGCGCTCGGCAATCAGGGCGTCGAGCGTGCCGATCACCAGCTCGAGCGCCGCGTTGCGCCCGGCCTCGGCATCCGTGGGCGGGGTTTTTTCCACGGGGGCTTCCGGCTTCTCGGCCAGTGCTTTTTTGGTCGTCCCCACCGGCTTTTCGCGCTTCTTGACCAGGTCATCGACGTAGATGAATTCGTCGCAGTTGGCGATCAACAGGTCGGAGGTCGATTGCTTGACGCCGACGCCGATCACGCGCTTGTTGTTTTCGCGCAGCTTGGACACCAGCGGCGAGAAATCCGAGTCGCCGCTGATGATGACAAAGGTATTGACGTGCGCCTTGGTGTAGCAGAGGTCGAGCGCATCGACCACCATGCGGATGTCGGCGGAATTCTTGCCCGACTGGCGCACATGCGGGATTTCGATCAATTCGAAGTTGGCCTCGTGCATCGCGGCCTTGAAGGCCTTGTAGCGCTCCCAGTCGCAATAGGCTTTCTTGACGACGATGCTGCCCTTGAGCAGCAGGCGTTCGAGCACCGGCTTGATGTCGAACTTTTCGTACTGGGCGTCGCGCACGCCGAGCGCAATGTTCTCGAAGTCGCAGAACAGGGCCATGCTGATGTCGTCGGCGGATTGGGCCATCGTCTTTTCCTCGGTTAATCGGCGCGCAGTTGATCGGCGCCGGTGAATGACCAGGTGCGGGTGATTTCGAGAATATCGGTGTCGCGCCGCACGGCTTCCGGAAAAACCGCATAGGGCGCCGCCAGCCGCACAATACGCCGCGCCGCTTCGTCCAGCACCTTGTGGCCGGAGGAGCGGTTGATCTCGACGTATTCAAGACTGCCATCCTGCTTGATCGCCACGGTCAACACCAGGCTGCCATAGAGCTTGCCCCTGGCCGAGTCGGGGTAGTTGAGGTTGCCGACGCGCTCGACCTTCTGGCGCCAGTCCTCGACATACTGGGCGAAGCGGTATTCCGAGACACGCGGACGGAAGAAATGCCGCTTCGGGCGCTGGTTGTACTCCTCGATATTTCGCGAGATTTCCCCTTCCAGCCGGGCCAGCGCCAGCGCGCGACTGGCGAGATCACGGCCGGAGATTTCGTTGCTCGGCACCGGCGGCAGACGATCGGCATCGACCTGCGCGGTGCGCGCGGACTGCGTCTGGGTGAGGAGTTCGCGCTGCCGCACTTCGATCTGCACGACCCGCGCCTGAGCGCTGGTCAGATCGTCGCCAGCCTGTTCCTGTTTGGTGGGCGGCAGGGGCGTCTTGGCGCGGCGCGGCTCGTCAACATTGCCGCCGCCATCGAGGTTGGCCTGCGCCTTGGCCTGCGCCTGGGTCGGCTTGGTGGCATGCCTGGCATTGACGAGGATGACGTCGAGCGCCTGTTCGCGCGCCCAATCCAGCGCCTGCGGCAGCTTGAAATGGATCGACAGCAGGATCGCATGCAGGAACACAGACACGGCCAGCGCCAGGGTCAAGCTGCGCTGTTGCGAATCCATTGCCGCCCATTGGACGGGCCATCGGAAGAAGACGAACATCGGTGGATTTTACCCCCCGTCCGCCGCCACCCCGCTGTCATTCAAACCCGCATCAACGCTGTCCGTACCCGGCAATTCGATCAATTCAACAAACGTCACCCTGGCCTCGGCCGCCAAGAGGTCGATCTCGGAGATCGCCAGCCGCACCGCTGCACCGCGCTCCAGCGTCGGCATGCCGCTGGCTTTCAGCACCAGCGGCATGGCGTCGAGCCGCACGATGTTTTCCTTCAGCACCTGCGCGCTGACCGTGGTGACGTTTTCCTGCGCCAGCGCACGCAGACACCAGTAACGTTCCATGCCGCGCTGGAACTCGGCATAGCTCGCATAGGTCAGCTCGAAATCGCGCAGCGCCGCCATGAGATCGGCCGACTTCGGCGGATAGGGTGGATTTTCGCCGGAGAGGTGCGCAATGAGCTGCCACTGGTTGGCGAGATCGACAAAGCGGCGCAGCGGCGAGGACGACCAGGCGTAGCAGTCAACGCCCAGCCCTTCGTGCGGCGCGGCCACCGTGGTCATGCGCGCCTTGCCCGCCGTCTGGGCGCGATACAGCGCGGGAGTCTTCGCGTCTCGCAGCATCGCCCCCCAGGTGCTGTTGGCGACGATCATCAGCTCGGCCACCAAGGTGTCGAGCGGGCTGCCGCGCGGGCGCTCGTCGATACTGACCCGGCCCTGGCCGTGGGGCGTTTCGACAGCCCAGTCGATGACGAAGTTGTAGTCCTTGCGGTTCTGCTGGTTCGCCTGTCCACGACCAGCCTCCAGCACGGTGGCAAGTTCCCACAGGCGCTTCAACTCATCGCGGAAGGGGAAGTCGGGCAGTCCGGTCGCCAGGGTTGCGGCGTTGAACAGCGGCTCGATGTCGTGATGACGCAGATTGGCGACGACCGGCACGCATTCGATCTTCGTCGCATGGCCGAGCACGCGCAAATCGGCCGCGACATCGAGATAGAGCGACAGGGCCGGCACGGTGTGCCCGGCCTCCAGCGTGTGGCTCGCGATGACATCTTCCGGCAGCATGGTGATCTTGCGGCCTGGCATATACACGGTGGACAAGCGGCGGCGGGCGATGCGGCCGAGGTCTGAATCCGGCCCGAACCCCAGGCCCGGCGCGGCGATGTGGATGCCGACCCGCAGGCCGCCATCCGCATTGACGGTGAGTGAAAAGGCGTCGTCGATCTCCGTGGTATGGGCGTCGTCGATGGAAAACGCCTGGACGTCGGCCAGCGGGAGATCGGCGGGATCGACCGCCGCGGCATAGGCGGGGAAATCCGTGCCGCCCTGGCTGGCGGGGAAATGCTCGAACAAAAACCGGCCCAGGTGGAAAGCGTGGCTGTCGGGCAGCGCGCCGCAGCGCTGCAACAGGCGTTCCGGGGTTTCGCCCGACTCGGCGCAGGCGGCTTCGAGGGCCTTGGTCTCCGGCCGGTTGCGGTCCGGTTTGTAGAGCAGTTGATCGAGCAGCGGCGGAAATTCCGCCGGCAGTTGGCCGGCAATGAGTTCATCGGCCATGCGCCCGATGGCGAGCGCCTGCTGGCGTTTTTTCTCCAGCCCCGCCAGCGCGGCCTGCAAAATCTCCGGCGGGGCCTTGCGGAAGCGCCCCTTGCCCTTGCGATGAAAATAGATCGGCGCGGCATGCAGCCGCAGCAACACGGCGGCGGCTTCGACCGGCGTCGGTTTGCGCCCCGCATACTCGGCGGCCAGTTCCTCGAAACCGAACTCGGCCTCCGGGCAGACTTCCCAGAGGAATTCGGTCTCGATCGCCGCCGCCTGGGCCTCGGCCTCGCCAAGCAACTCGCCCGGGCCGGGCGCGGCAAAGCGCAGCAGCACGTTGGCGGCTTTCAGCTTGATGCGGCGACCAGCGGCCGTGTCGACCTGCAGGGACGCGTCGTTGTCGGCGACGATGGTGCCGGTCTTGAAGGCGCCATCCTCTTCGAAGAGGAGGTTCATGAGCATGGGGGCGGGGAAGGGGGGCGGATTATAACGGGGGGCGCGCTTCCACTGACGGTTTGGGTGTGTGTTGGGAAATTGAGACAACTGTGTAACGGAAGCCTTTCCGCAGGCTCCGACATACCGGTGCGTATGTCCTGGCTGGATAGAATGCCTGCCGAGAACAATTCTCAGCCCCATAACCCGTTTGACGTGCCCGGACGCCCATCGGCAAGGCCGTCTTTAATTTATAGGTAATTGAAAATGATGAAAAAACTGCTCCCTCTCGCCATCCTCCTCGGTGCCATGGGTACCGCTCATGCGCAACTCGCCGTGTATGGCGTGGTTGATATCAGCTACGGCAAGAACATGGCCGATGACGCTGCTGACAAGAATGCCCGAATCCACTCCGGTGGCGATGACGGCGGCTCGCAGGGCAACTCGGTCACCCGCGTCGGCCTCAAGGGCAGCATGGATGTCGGCTCCGGCCTCAAGGCCAACTTCAAGCTCGAAACCGCCGGAATTGACCGCGATCTCCGGATCGGCAAGGAAGACAAGCTATTCTTCCACCGCCAGGCTTGGGCCGGCCTCTCCGGCGGCTTTGGCGAAGTTCGTTTCGGCCGGCAGGATTCGGTGCCCTTCCAAGCCATGGGTGGCTATGACTTCAACGGCCTTGCCAACGCCGCCTCGGCACTGGCCAACTCCGGCGTCGCCGCCTGGGGCCGGGGCCGCCAGACGCAATCCCTGCAGTACATCTCCCCGAGCGTGAACGGCTTCAAGGCGCAAGTCGGCTTCGCAGGCAAGGAAGATGGCATGGTCGGCGCCAAGGAAACCACCTCGGCCGCCCTGACCTACACCGCCGGCAAGTTCTCGGCGACCGTTGCCGGTGAAACCAAGCGCGAGGATAGCGGCACGAACTTCGGCGGCGTGTCGGCCAGCTATGACTTCGGCGTCGTCAAGGTCATGGCCAGCTATGCCGACGGCTTCTACGGCTCGAACTCCAAGGGCACCGGCCTGGGCTTCGTCGCCCCGGTGGCGGGCTTCAACGTCGGCATGATGTACGGCAAGAACGATGACAGAACTGCCGCGACCGAGCTCTTCATCAACCGGGAAGTCTACAAGAACACCTACGCCTACGCTGACTTCGGTTACCGCGACAACAACAATGCCCCGTCCAACAAGGCCTACGCCCTGGGCGTGATCTACGTTTTCTAAGTCTTCACCCGCAGCGGGCCGCTGGCGGCCCTGAAGCGTGATGAAAGCCCGCCGTGCGTCAGTACGTCGGGCTTTTTTCTGTCAGCGCCACCGCTGCTGTAAAGGGATTTGCAGTGCGTGCGGCTTGCGCTTCAAGGAGGGCGGCACGCCTCTTTGCCATGTGTTATTGCATTTTGTGCATCGATCGCTCAAAATGCAACAATGATGAATCGAAATCTCGCCCCCCTGCTTTCTCAAAGGCTGCGGCAACAGCCCGCCGTCGCCATTCTCGGCCCGCGCCAGGTTGGCAAGACCACCCTGGCCCGCGAGATCGCAGCCAGTTCGCCCAATGCCCTCTTCCTGGACCTCGAACGCGAAGCCGATCGCGCACGACTGGCGCGCGCCGATCTGTTTTTTTCACGTCATCGCGATCAACTTGTGATCCTCGACGAAGTGCAGGCGGTTCCCGACCTCTTCGCCCGGTTGCGCCCCGAGATCGATGCCGACCGCCGCGCGGGACGCTTCCTGTTGCTGGGCTCGGCGAGCGGTTCCTTGCTGCGTCAGTCCGCCGAGTCCTTGGCCGGCCGCATTGCCTATCTCGAGCTCACGCCGTTTTTGCTCGACGAACTGGTCGCCACGCCGGATGCCGGCGCAAACGCGCAAGCGGGATCACTCTGGTTGCGCGGCGGCTTCCCGCGCAGCTTTCTGGCCAACGACGACGGCGATTCCCTGGCCTGGCGCACCGACTTCATCGAGACTTTTCTCGCCCGCGACCTGCCGCAACTCGGCGTCACCATTCCCGCCGAAACGCTGCGCCGATTTTGGCGCATGTGCGCGCATTTGCATGGGCAGCTATTCAACGCCTCGCAGTTGGGCGCGGCCTTGGGCGGCGTCGCCCACACCACGGTCGGGCGCTATCTGAACCTGCTCGTCGATGCGCTGATGCTGCGCCGTTTGCCGCCTTATCTGGCCAACGTCGGTAAGCGCCTGGTGAAATCGCCCAAGGTCTATCTCCGCGACAGCGGCATGCTGCATGCCCTGCTGGGCATCCCTACCCTGGATGATTTGCATGGGCATCCGGTGGCCGGCCTGTCCTGGGAGGGCTTTGTCATCGAACAGATTCTCGCCGCCCTGCCCCCGCTGGCGACGGCGGGTTTTTACCGCACCGCCGCCGGCGCGGAGCTGGACCTGGTGGTCGAGCAGGCGGGCAAGCGCATCGGTTTCGAAATCAAGTTATCGACCGCACCGACTGTCTCGCGCGGTTTTTGGAACGCCTGCGAGGACCTTGGCGTCGACCGGGCCTATGTGGTCGCGCCCATACTGGAACCCTATCCCCTGGCGGAAAACGTCGAAGTCATTTCGCCCCTGACGCGCTGGGCGTGAGTCAGGTTTTCAGGTCTTCCGCGACGGCGGACCCCTGGCGCCGCTGCAACAGCAGGTCGGCACTGTAGAGCGCCAGCCCGGCCCAGATGGCGGCAAAGGCCAGGAGGCGCGACAGGTTCATCGGTTCAGCGTAGTAAAAAATCGCCAGCAGGAAGGTCAGCGAGGGCGCGATGTATTGCAGGAATCCGAGCGTCACCAGCGGCAGGCGGCGCGCCCCGACGGCAAACAGCAGCAGCGGGATGGCGGTCACCGCGCCGGAGGCGATCAGCAGCGCGTCGATCGTCATGGTGCCGCCAAACTGCCCGGCGCTGCCCAGCCAGACCAGATACAGCGCGGCAACCGGCGCGGCGCAGGCGGTTTCGAGCAGCAGGCCATTCGCCGCGTCGAGCGGCAACTGTTTGCGCAACAGGCCGTAAAGACCGAACGAGCCGGCAAGCACCAGCGACACCCAGGGCAGGCCGCCGATGCGCCAGCCTTCCAGAGCGACGCCAATCAGGGCAAGCAGAACCGCGGCCCACTGGCGCGGGCGCAGGCGTTCGTGAAGCACAAACACCGCCAGCACGACACTGATGAGCGGCGTAATGAAGTAGCCCAGGCTGGTTTCGAGCACGCGATTGACATTGACCGCCCAGACAAAGACGAGCCAGTTGACGGTGAGCAGTGCCGCGGCGAGCGCCGTGCGCGCCAGGATGCGCGGATTTTGCGCGGCCGCCCAGGCCGCGCCGAGCCGGCCGCGCACGGCCAGCAGCCCGCCCAGAAGCAGCAGCGACCAGAGCACGCGGTGGGCAATGATCTCCAGCGCCGGCACGCTGGCCAACTGCTTGAAGAAGACCGGCACCAGTCCCCACAGCGTGTAGGCGGCAAGGGCGGCGGCGATGCCGTCGCTTGTGGCGTTGCGCGTCACGGCAACCCGGCGAATGCCAGCACCTCGTCGAGATAGTCGTCCCAGCGCGTGAAACTGTGATCGCCGCCCGGCAAAATGGTTTGCCTTGCCCCGGCGTAGCGGGCCACGGCATGACGGTAGTCGAGCGTCTCGTCGCCCGCCTCGGCGAGCAGCCAGTAATGCCTCGGGTCGGCGAGGCGCGACACTTCGAGGGCGGCCAGTTCGGCTATGTGCCGGCGCGTGAAGTCGAAAGTTTCACCGCTGTAAAGCCAGGTCTGCGGGCCGAGATAGCGTTCGAGCTCCAGCGCCGCAACCACGGCGGGATTGATCAGCACCGCTTTCAGGCCATGCTTTTCGGCCAGATGGGTCGCGTAGTAACCGCCAAGTGAGGAGCCTGCAAGCGTTAGCGCCGTTCCGCCAGCGCCGACTTTTGCAATCAGTGCATCGGCCAGTGCGATGGCGGCAGCGGGCGAGGCGGGCAGTTGGGGGGCGATCAGCCGGTCACCCAGGCCGCGTTCGGCCATGCGCGCGGCAAGTGCCTGCACCTTCTTCGACTGCGGCCCGCTGGTGAAACCGTGCAGATAGAGGATCAAGGATTGGTCCAATCGACCAGCCCGAACTGCCAGGTCAGCAGCACGATGATGCCAAACGCGATGCGATACCAGGCGAAGATCGTGAAGTCGTGCGTCGAGATGTAGCGCAACAGCCAACGCACGCAGAAGAAGGCGGAAATAAACGCCGAGATGAAGCCGACCACCCACAGGCCGAGGTCGTCCCAGGCCAGCAGGTGGCGTCCCTTCCAGAGCTGATAGACCGTTGCCGCGCCGAGCGTCGGCACGGCGAGAAAAAATGAAAACTCTGTCGCCGCCTTGCGCGACAGGCCGAAGAACAGCCCGCCAATGATGGTGGAACCCGAGCGCGATGTGCCGGGAATCAGCGCGACGGCCTGCGCCAGGCCGAGCTTGAGTGCGTCCCGCGGGCCGATGTCATCGACCGAATGGATGGTGATGCTATGTACCCGCCGTTCCGCCCAGAGAATGATGAAGCCGCCGACGATGAAGGCGATGGCCACCGGCACCGGCTGGAACAGGTGGGCCTTGATGGCCGTGCCAAAGCTGAGCCCGAGCACGGCAAGCGGCATGAAGGCGATGGCGAGATTGGTGACGAAACGCCGCGCCGCCGGGTCGCCCGGCAATCCGCGCAGGACGTCGGCAAAGCGATGTCGATATTCCCAAACCACGGCGAGAATCGCGCCGGACTGGATGACGATTTCGAACAACTTGCCGCGTTCGTCGTTAAAATCCAGCAGGTCGCCAGCCAGGATCAGGTGGCCCGTGCTGGAGATCGGCAGAAACTCGGTCAGGCCTTCGACGACGCCGAGAATCAGCGCCTGAAACAGCGGGTAAATATCCATGTCGCACACAACTTGAAAGGGCCGGCGAGTCTAGCATGCTGAAAAAGATCGCCGTCACAGAGCTCACGCTGGGCATGCACATCCACGAGTTTTGCGGCTCCTGGATGGATCATCCCTTCTGGCGCGAGAAATTTATTCTCAATAACCCGGACGACCTGCGCCAGATCCATGCCTGCAGCATCAAGGAAGTATGGATCGATGTCGAGAAGGGCTGTGATGTCGCCGGCGCGACCAAGCAGGAGACCGAAGCGCAGATCGATACGGCGCTGGCGCAGATAGAACCCGCCAAACCTACGTCACCCAGCCCCGCTGCGCCCAGCCCCAGGACGGCGGAGCGCGTCCCGATCACCGAAGAAGTACAGCGTGCCGCCAAGATCTGCGCCAAGGCGAAGGACGCCGTGGTCTCCATGTTTCAGGAAGTGCGCATGGGCCGCGCCATCGACCACGACGCTGCCGGCGCGCTGGTCGATGAGATCTCCAGTTCGGTGATGCGCAACCCCGGCGCGCTGATCAGCCTGGCGCGCCTGAAAACGGCGGACGACTACACCTACATGCATTCGGTGGCCGTCTGCGCCCTGATGGTGGCGCTGGCGCGCCAGCTCGACCTCGACGATGCGACCACGCGCAGCATGGGCATGGCCGGACTGCTGCACGACCTGGGCAAGGCGGTGATGCCCATGGAAGTGCTCAACAAGCCGGGCAAACTCACCGACGAGGAGTTCCGCATCATCAAGAGCCACCCCGTCGAGGGCCACCGGATGCTGGTCGAAGGCGGCGCGGTCGGCGAGCTCGTGCTCGACGTCTGCCTGCATCATCATGAAAAAATCGACGGCAGCGGCTACCCGAAGGGCCTCAAGGACAAGGAAATCAGCCTCCACGCCAAGATGGGCGCCGTCTGCGACGTCTATGACGCGATCACCTCGAACCGCCCCTACAAGGCGGGTTGGGACCCGGCCGAATCGATCCGCAAAATGGCCGAATGGTCGACTGGCCATTTCGACAATCGCGTTTTCCAGGCCTTCGTCAAAAGCATCGGCATCTACCCCACCGGCTCGCTGGTGCGCCTGTCTTCCGACCGGCTGGCGGTGGTGGTCGAGCAGTCGCCCGCATCGCTCCTGGCGCCAACGGTCAAAGCGTTTTTCTCGGCCAAGGCGCGCGGCTACCTGACGCCCGAACTGATCGACCTGTCCCACCCCGGCACGACAGAAAAGATCGCCAGCCGCGAAGAGGCCGCCAAGTGGGGTATCAAGAACATAGACCGCCTGTGGGCGGAGTAGTCAGGCGGCCTTCTTCCTGACCGCAGTCTTCTTCGCGGCGGGCTTCTTTGTTGCGGGTACCGTCTTCGTTTTGCTCGGCTCACCGGCTAACGCCGTCTCGCCAGCGCCGACTTTTGCGGTCTTCGGTGCCGCCTTACCTGCCTTCGGCGCGCGCTGTTCGAACTCGAAACCCACCTTGCCGTCGGCGCCGCGCACCAGGTAGGCGGAGAATTTCTTGCGGGTTCGGTTGGAGATGAAGCCTTTCAGCAGGCTGGTCTTGCCGGTTTCCAGCAGCTTTTGCATCTCGGCACGGGCGATCTCCTGTTGCAGGATGACCTTGCCGGAACGGAAGTCGCAGGACTTCGCCGCGCCGGTGGATTTTTCGCAGACATAGGCCATCGGCTGTTCGAAGACGCGGTTGCCGCACTTCGGACAGGCGCCCAGCGCTTCCTGGCCGGTGAAGTCGACTTCCTCGCCGCCCTCGTCCGCGTTGCCGAAATCGAAGCTGGGCGCGTGCTCGTCATTGAGCTTGATGACGGCGGCGAAGGCGCGCCCCATCTTGCTGCGGAAACCTTGCAGCGGGCCGATCTGGCGGTCACGCAACAGTTGGTCCATTTCCTCGGGTTCCCACTGGCGGCTGGCGATGACCTTCCACAGCTTGTAGTCGCACTTGTCGCACTTGAAGTGCTTGTAGGTCTCGTGGATCGTGCCGCCGCACTTCGGGCAGGAGGTCTGGAGCGGACCGAAATCGGGGTCGGCGAATTCGCCGGTCTTGATGCGCTCCACCATCTTCTGCGTCTGGTCGGAGATGTGCGCCATGAACTCCGCGCGCTTCAAGCGTCCCTGTTCCATTTCGCGCAGCTTCGATTCCCACAGGCCGGTCAACTCGGGCGAGCGGATCTCGTCGACCTGGAGTTGCTCCAGGGCGAAAAGAAGATTGAAAGCTTTGGCGGTAGGCTGCAACTCGCGGCCGTTGCGGTGGAGATATTCCTCGGCGATCAGGCCTTCGATGGTGGCGGCGCGGGTCGCCGGGGTGCCGAGGCCGCGCTCGGACATCGCCTCGCGCAGTGAGTCGTCCTCGACCAGCTTGCCCGCGCCTTCCATGGCCGAGAGCAGCGTCGCTTCGTTGAAGCGCGGCGGCGGCTTGGTGGCACAGTCCTTGACCTCGACATCGTTGGCCCAGACCCGTTCCTTCTTTTCCAGCGGCGGCAGGTTGGGATTCTCCTCATCCTTGTCGACGGCTTCCTTGCCATAAACGGCCAGCCAGCCCGGCGTCACCAGCACCTTGCCGACCGTCTTGAACGGCTCTCGCTCGATCCTGGTAATGCGCGTGGTGACGAGGTATTCGGCGCTCGGATAAAAGATGGCGATGAAGCGCTTGACGACCAGATCGTAGAGCTTCTGTTCCGGTTCCGACAGACTCTTCGGCGGCACGCCGGTGGGGATGATGGCGAAGTGGTCGGAAATCTTGGCGTTGTTGAAGATGCGCTTGGTGGGGTGCACCCAGCCGTTGTCCAGCACGGTAGTGGCGTGTTTGCCCAGCGGCGAATCGGTGAGCGCGCGCAGCGTGTCCTTGACCTGGCCGACATAATCTTCAGGCAGGTAGCGCGCGTCGGTCCGCGGATAGGTCAGCACCTTGTGGCGCTCGTACAGCGCCTGCGCCAGCCCCAGCGTGTTCTTTGCCGAAAAGCCGAAGCGGCCGTTGGCGTCGCGCTGCAGGCTGGTCAGGTCATAGAGCAGCGGACAGGCTTCGGTTTTCGGCGTGGCTTCTTCGCTGACGTCGCCATGCTTGCCCAGGCATTTCTGGCGCAGGGCGTCGGCCTGGGCCTTGTCCCAGATTCGTTCGGCCTTGGCGTGCTCGTCTTCGCTTTTCTTGAATTTCTCGTCAAACCAGCGGCCACGATAGGTGCCGGCGACGGCCTGGAATTCGGCCTCGACCTCCCAGTAATCGCGCGGTTCAAAGGCGCGAATGCGCCGCTCGCGCTCGACCAGAATCGCGAGCGTCGGCGTCTGCACGCGGCCGACGGTGGTTTTGTGGAAGCCGCCTTCCTTGGAGTTGAAGGCGGTCATGGCGCGCGTGCCATTGATGCCGATCAGCCAGTCGGCCTCCGACCTGCAGCGCGCGGCATCGGCCAGCGGCAGCATTTCATCGTCGGTGCGCAAGTGGGCGAAGCCGTCGCGGATCGCGGTGGTGGTCATCGATTGCAGCCACAGGCGGCGCACCGGCTTTTGCTTGGCGCCCAGCGCGTGCTGCGCCACATAGCGGAAAATCAACTCGCCTTCGCGTCCCGCGTCACAGGCATTGACCAGGCCGGTGACATCCTTGCGCTTGATCAGGCGCGTCAGCAGGC
>JAUSBB010000172.1 GCA_030652245.1 Rhodocyclaceae bacterium
ACTACATCATCACCAGCGCCATCGCCGCGCCGGCCCTGCTCATGCTCGGCGTGCCGCTGATCGTCAGCCACATGTTCGTTTTCTACTTCGGCATCATGGCCGACCTGACGCCTCCCGTGGCGCTGGCTGCCTTTGCCGCCAGTTCCATCGCCAAGGAGTCGCCGATGAAAATCGGCCTCAAGGCGGTGCAGATTGCCATCGCCGGCTTTGTCGTGCCGTACATGGCGGTCTATGACAACGCGCTGATGCTGCAAGGCAACCCGACCGTGCTCGCCGTCGTCTACATCGTTGGCAAGGCCCTGCTGGCCATCGCCCTGTGGGGTGCCGCCGCCATCGGCTATCTGCAGGGCAACCTGAAGGTATGGGAGCGGGTCATCGCCGGCGCCGGCGCCGGCTTGCTGATTGCCGCCCTGCCGCTGACCGACGAGATCGGCATCCTCATGGGCGTAGCCTTCTTCGCCTGGCGCTTCTGGCAAGCCAGGCAAGGGCGCCGTCCTGAATCCACGCGGCGGTCCGGCTGACGCCGTCCCGCCAGCGCCGACTTTTGACATGCCGTTGTGCCTGGCCGCCGGCGCGCTGGTGACGTCCCTGTTGGCCGGGTCGCTGACGCTATCCTGGCAGCATTCGATTGAAAAAATCCTCTGGGAGGAGGACTGGCGGCTCGTCGGCCAGTCGCTCGTCATTGAGGCGGCGCGCATTCGTGGCGCTGGTGCGGGGATGGAACCCCCCGCCGGCGCAGAGTTCAGGGCGGGCGCCTGGCATTACGTGCCGCCGCTGCCGCCCCTGCCCGCATTGCGCCTGACGCATTCGTCTTACGTCCCGCCCTACACAATCTGCGTCGCCCAGGATTGCCGCCCGATCGACGCCTGGCTGCCGGGCTTGCCGGCCGAGGCGGTAGTCGAGTTGCTGCCATGTATTACGGCGAAAAGTTCAACGCACTGACGCATCTGATCGGCGCGGCGCTGGCGCTCGCCGGTGGCGTCGTGCTCATCACGCTGGCCGTGCAAGATGGCGACCCGTGGAAGATCGTCAGCGTCTCGATCTACGGCGCGACGCTGGTGCTGCTCTACAGCGCCTCCACGCTCTATCACAGCGTGAAGGGGCGCGCCAAGCGCATCCTGCAAAAGCTCGACCACCACAGCATCTATCTGCTGATCGCCGGCAGCTACACGCCGTTTTGCCTGGTGACGCTGCGCGGCCCCTGGGGCTGGTCGCTGTTCGGCGTGGTGTGGGGGCTCGCCGTGCTCGGCATCCTCCAAGAGCTGCGGCCCAGGCGCGAAACACGCATCCTGTCGATGGCGATCTATGTGCTGATGGGCTGGGTGGCCCTGGTAGCGCTCTTCCCGCTGTTGGAGGCGCTGAGCTGGGCCGGCTTTGCCTGGCTGGCCGGCGGCGGCCTGCTCTATACAGTGGGCATCACCTTCTACGTCCTCGACGCCCGTCTCCGCCACGCGCACGGCATCTGGCACCTGTTCGTCATCGCCGGCAGCGCCGCGCATTACGTTGCGATCCTGTATTACGTTCTGTAAGCGCAGTGACTTGCCCATGAAAAAAGCCACTAACCTTGCGGGTTAGCGGCTCGTTTCATTTACTGGCGACCCCACGGGGATTCGAACCCCGGTTCATACCGTGAAAGGGTATTGTCCTAGGCCTCTAGACGATAGGGTCATATCGTTGGTGGAGGTACGCGGGATCGAACCGCGGACCTCTTGCATGCCATGCAAGCGCTCTCCCAGCTGAGCTATACCCCCAAAAGAGAGGGCGCATTATACGGAAGGCGACCTGCGTGTGTAAACTTTTTGCCAGAAATATTTACCCAGGGGCGGGTATGCTCAGAGGATTTTGCCGGGATTCATCAAACCCCGCGGATCGAGCGCCTGCTTGATGGCGCGCATCAGATCCATCTCGACGGCGCTCTTGTAGCGCGGGAGTTCCGCGCGCTTCAACTGGCCGATGCCATGTTCGGCCGAGATCGAGCCGCCGAGGTCATGGGCGATGTCGTGCACGAGGTGATTCACGGCGGCAGTTTGGGCAATGAAGGCGGGGTTGTCGGCGGCGTTCGGATGGGAGGGGTTGTAGTGCAGGTTGCCGTCGCCGAGATGGCCGAAGCAGACGATGCGCACGCCGGGGAAGGCGGTGGCAAGCGCCGCGTCGGCTTTTGTGATGAATTCCGGCAGACGCGAGATGGGCACGGAAATGTCGTGTTTGATCGACAGGCCCTCGATCTTCTGGGCAGTCGGAATGCCTTCGCGCAGCGCCCACAGCGCCCGGGCTTGCGCCAGGTTTTGCGCGACGGCGGCATCGCTGGCGTGGCCTGCCTCGATCGCCGCGGCCAGCGCATTTTCCAGTACGTCGGCAAGGTTGCACGGCAGGGTGTCGACGCTTTCAATCAGCACCTGCCAGGGAGAAGGTTCGGCCAGCGGATTGCGGCTGGCGGGGAGGTTTTTCAGCACCAGGTCGAGCGCGGGGCGGCCGATCAATTCAAATGCCGTGATGCGATCGCCGAGTTTTTCGCGCAGCAGCGCGAGCAAGGCGACGGCGGCAGCGGGCGTGGGCACTGCGGCCCAGGCCGTGGCGGCTTGGGTCGGCTGGGGAAAGAGCTTGAGCACGGCGGCGGTGATCAGGCCGAGCGTGCCTTCCGCGCCGATGAACAATTGCTTGAGGTCATAACCGGTGTTGTTCTTGCGCAGGCCGCTAAGGCCATCCCAGAGCCGACCGTCCGGTAGCACGACTTCGAGACCGAGGCAGAGCTCGCGCGCGTTGCCGTAGCGCAGCACCTGCACGCCGCCGGCATTGGTGGCGAGATTGCCGCCGATGGTCGCCGTGCCTTCGGCGGCCAGGGACAGGGGAAACAGCCGGTCGGCCGCCGCCGCCGCGGCTTTCACGCTGGCGAGGGTGCAGCCGGCCTCGGCGGTCAGGGTGTTGTTGGCCGGATCGATGGCGCGAATCCGGTTCAAGCGCGTGAGGCTGACCAGCACCTCGCCGCTCGGCAGTCGATCCGCGCCCAGGGGCGTGGCGCCGCCGCACAGGCCGGTGTTGCCGCCCTGCGGCACGATGGCGACGTTCGCCGCGGCACAAGCGCGCACTACGGCAGCGACTTCATCGGTATCGGCTGGTTTGACCACGCAGAGTGGTATGCCGGAATAGCGGCCGCGCCAGTCGGTGCAATAGGGCGCGATGTCGAACGGGTCGGTCAATACGTGGGCCGCACCCAGTGTGGTGCGCAGGGAGTCGATCAGCGGGTTCATGGATTCAATGCGAATTCGATGGCCGGCAGCATGCGCTTGACGGCGGCGGTGCCTTCGGCGATGGCTTCGGCGGCACGGTGATAGTCCATCAGACCGAGATGGGCCAGGCGCGGCGAGATCAGCGCGTCGGCAGGCTCGCCGGCCAGCCGGCTCCTGGCGATGCGTGTCTGCATGATATTGATGCTGGTTGATAGCACGGCGGCGAGCGACGGCTGATCGTGGTTGTGCTTGAGCCCCAGACTGGTCAGCAGCTTGTCGGCCCAGCCCTTGCCGCGGCGCTCTTCCGCCGCCATGTTTTTCCTGAGTGAACTACCGACGATATCGGAACCGAGGTCGACAGCGATGACGATGTCGGCGCCCAGCGCCCGGCACAGCGATACCGGCACGGGATTGACGAGGCCGCCGTCGACGAGCAGCCGGCCGTCGCGACTGACCGGTGTCAGCAGGCCCGGCATGGCTATCGAGGCATGCACGGCGGCGGCGACCGAGCCCTCGCGCAGCCAGATTTCCCGGCCGTTGGCGAGGTCCGTCGCCACGCAGGCGAAGGGCAGCGGCAGCGCTGAGAAATCCTTGTCGACAAAATGTCGTTTGAAGAAGGCCATCAGCTTGTCGCCCTTGATCAGCCCGCCTGCCAAGCCGACGTCCAGCAATCCGACGACATCCTGCCAGGCCAACCCGGTCGCCCAGTGTTCCAGCTTGTCGATGTCGCCGTTCGCATAGGCGGC
>JAUSBB010000176.1 GCA_030652245.1 Rhodocyclaceae bacterium
CATGCGCCCCCCCGTGGGGGGCAGCGAGCCGATTTTGCGAGCGTGGGGGGCCATCATTGACGCCGCTGGAAGTACTGATCGACGGCAACCGTTGCCCGCAACTCGACTTGCCGGCGCGCGCCATCATCGGCGGCGATGCGACGGTGGCGGAAATCTCCGCCGCCTCGATCCTTGCCAAGACGGTGCGCGATGCCGGCATGCTCGAACTGCATGGGCAATTCCCGCAATACGGTTTCGATCGCCACAAGGGCTACGGCACGGCTCTACATCTCGCCGCCCTGCGCGCCCATGGGCCGAGTGTTGCGCACCGCAAGAGTTTTGCGCCGGTGCGCGAGCAACTGGAATTGTTCGCATGAAGGCCATCGCTTCACGCGACAATCCGACGTTCAAGTCATTGCGCGTGCTGGCCGGTGACCCGCGCCGACAGCGCAGCGAAGGCCGCACGCTGATCGAGGGGCCGCATCTGCTGGCCGCCGCGCTCGATCATGGCTTGGCGCCCGACCTGGTTGCGGTGAGCGAGGGTGCATCAGTCAACCCGGAAGTCATCAATCTGCTGGCGCGAGTGGGGAAGGTCGAGACGCTTTGCCTGCGCGCTGCGTTGTTTGACGAGATCAGCGAACTCGCCACGCCGGTCGGCATCCTCGCGCGCATCGCCATGCCGTCTGAAGCTGAAGACATGCCGGTGGGCGACTGCTTGCTGCTCGATGCGGTACAGGATGCCGGCAATGTCGGCGCGCTGTTGCGTACCGCCGCCGCCGCCGGCGTGCGCGACGTGCTGTTGGGAACCGGCTGCGCGGGAGCCTGGACGCCGCGCGTGCTGCGTGCCGCGCAGGGAGCGCATTTCGGGTTGCAGATCCGCGAGCAGGTCGATCTGGCCGATTTCCTGCAGCACTACGGCGGCACGTCCGTCGCGGCGGTTGCGCATGACGGCGTGTCGCTCTACGCGTGTGACTTTGCGCGGCCGACCGCCTGGCTTTTCGGCAATGAGGGCGCTGGCATCGCGCCTGAGTTCGTGACGCTGGCGACAGTGCGCGCCACCATTCCGCTTGCCACCGGCAGCGAATCGCTGAATGTCGCGGCTGCCGCCGCCGTCTGCCTCTTCGAAATGCGTCGGCAACGTACAATCTGAAAGTCGGCGCTGGCGGGACGGCGCTTAAATGGGAGAACGTGCATGGAACTCGCATGGTGGCACTGGGCGGTGGGGGGCATCGCGCTGATCGTCGCGGAACTGGCCGTGCCGTCCTTTGTGCTGATCTGGTTCGGCCTGGGCGCACTGGTCGTCGCGCTGGCGGTCGCCGTGGCGTCGATCGGCTTCACGACGCAACTCGCGCTTTGGCTGATCGTCTCGCTGGCGCTGGTGGCTGGCTGGTTCAAGGTATTCAAGCCGAACATGCACAAGACGAAGATCGGCATGGCCGACGCGAACGTGATCGGCGAGGTCGGGATGCTGGTGCATGACGTGGCGCCTTTCGCGAAGGGCGAGGTGCGCTTTCAGAAGCCGATCCTCGGCGCGGATGTCTGGGAGTGCATCGCCGATGAAGCGATCAAGAGCGGCGAACGGGTGCGCGTCGTTGCCGTCGAAGGCAGTTTTCTCAAGGTAGGGAGGGTTGGATCATGACCGACATGCTGTTTTTTGTCATTGCACTGCTGGTATTCGCGGGCATCACGCTCGCCAAGGGCGTGCGTATCGTCCCGCAGGGCCAGGAATGGATCGTCGAGCGGCTGGGCAAGTATCACGGCACGCTGCTGCCCGGTCTCAACATCATCATTCCCTATCTCGACCAGGTGGCCTACAAGCTCGTGACCAAGGACATCATCCTCGACGTGCAGGAGCAGGACATCATCACCAAGGACAACGCGGTGATCCTCACCAACGCCATTGCCTTCATCAAGGTCACCGACCCAATCAAGGCGGTGTACGGCGTGACCGATTTTTCCGAGGCGATCCGCAACATGATCATGACGACGTTGCGCTCCATCGTCGGCGAGATGCAGCTCGACGAGGCGTTGTCGAACCGTGACAAGATCAAGGCGCGGCTGCGCGAGGCCATCGCCGATGAGGCGATCGACTGGGGCCTGACCGTCAAGTCGGTTGAAATTCAGGACATCAAGCCATCGCCCTCGATGCAAAAGGCGATGGAACTGCAGGCCAGCGCCGAACGCGAACGCAAGGCGATGGTCACCAAATCAGAAGGCGAAAAGCAGTCGATGATCCTGCAGGCCGAGGCGCGGCTCGAATCCGCCCGCCGCGATGCCGAGGCGCAGGTGATGCTGGCCGAGGCGAGCGCCGAGGCGATCCGCCGCGTGACGGCGGCCATCGGCGAGCGGGAGGCGCCGATGCGCTACCTGCTCGGCGAGAAATATGTCATGGCGATGACGAAGCTGGCGGAATCGGATAATGCCAAGACGATCCTGATTCCCGGCGACCTGCAGGAAACCTTGCGTTCGGTCATCGGGCGCGTCCGCAGCGGGGGCGCGGGTTGAGCGTTCATCCACGGAAAGGCGTTACCGGTGCGGGTCGCCTGTGGAATGCGTTTTTCTATTCCTGTCAGGGGCTGGCGGCCGCATGGCGCCACGAGGCAGCCTTCCGTCAGGAGGTGCTGCTCGCCGCCGTCGCCGTGCCGCTCGGTCTCTGGTTGGGCGCGGATGGGGTCGAGCGCGCCCTGCTGGTCGGCAGCATTTTCCTGATCCTGATTGTCGAGTTGCTGAATTCGGCGGTTGAGGCGGTGGTGGATCGCGTTTCGACCGAGCACCACGCGTTGTCCAAACGCGCCAAGGACATCGGCAGCGCAGCGGTGTTACTGGCGCTGGTGAATGCGCTGGTCGTCTGGGTCTGTCTGCTCGCTCCGCGAGTTTTCTGAACGGGCTGGCTCGCCAGCAAGAATCCTGGCGCTGAACAGGTAGGCCAGCACCAGGCTGAGCGCCCAGGCCCACCAGGCCGACCACAGGACGTGCGACAGGAAATGCGCGCCCTGGGTCATCCGCGCCAGCCCCATTGCAATGCCAAGGGCGAGCGAGAACGCCAGAATCACCCGGGAAATCGATTTCATGCTGTGCGCCAGCGCCAGCCCCCAGACAATCCAGGCCAACCCACTGGCGGCATGTCCCGCCGGAAAACACATGCCGGGCGCGATGTCGTGCGGCGTCGTCGCCAGCAGGCCGATATAGGGGGCATAGCCGCCGAAGTCGATAATGTCCCAGGGGCAGTGTCGGTTGGTGATCTGTTTGAGCAAGGCCGTGGTGAGCGGTATCAGCAGCATTCCCGTGAGCGCCAGCAGTGCATTGCGGGGCGGCAGCCAGGCGAATTTTCCCCGCATGGCCAGCAGGCAGAGGGCGGCGGCGGGAAACAGCAGCGCGATGCTGACCTGTTTCACCCCGTGGTGCATCACCACCGTGAAAAACCAGTGATGGCGCGTCGGAAAATCACCCAGGACGGGATCGTAGAAAAATCGTTCCAACCACAGGTCGAGGCGTGTCTGCTCGAAAATCAACAGCAGCAGCGCGGCCAGGATGGCCATCAGCAGGGCCTGGCGGTACCACCAGCGGCTTAGGGTTACGGGGTTGTTTCGTGATTGCATGGGTGCTCAGCTTCGACAGGTGTGCAACAGGTCAAGCGCGGGATCGTACACGCGGGTGCGGATGTCGAGCATGCCGAGTACGGTATGAAACAGATTGTCGTGGGACGCCGGGCGTTTCGCGCGCTCCCCGAGGCAGCCGGTATTCACGGCGGAATTCGCGGCATAGGCCGGCGACAGCCACATGACCATCGGCACCTTCTTCTGGACATCGGGCGCAATCGCGTACGGAACGCCGTGCAGGTACAGCTTGTTTTCCCCCAGCGACTCGCCATGGTCCGAGACATAGATCATCGCGGTGTCGTGGCTGGCGGCATGCCGCCGCAAAAATTCGATGGTGCGGGCAAGCAGATGGTCGGTATAGAGCAGGGCATTGTCATAGGCATTGACGATCTGCTCGTTTGAACATTTGCCGAGATCGGCGGTGTCGCAGGTCGGTGTGAACTGCCGGAACCTGTCCGGATAGCGCTGGTAATAGGCGGGGCCATGGTTGCCCAGGGTGTGCAGCACCAGCACCTGATTGCCCGGGTGCAGGGCAACCCGCTCATCCAGTCCGTCGAGCAGCGCCTCGTCAAAACAGCGCTCGCCCTGGCACAGCGCGGGTGAGCGGTTGGCTTCTGGACGAAATTGCGTCAGGCCGTCGCAGACGCCCTTGCAGCCCGACTGGTTGTCATTCCAGAGGACGCCGACCCGCGCCCGATCAAGGACGTGGAGCAGCGATTCGCTGCCACGGATGCGCTCCTCGTCATAATTGCGGCGCCCGATCGCGGAAAACATGCAGGGCAGAGAAACCTCGGTGTTGGTGCCGCAACTGCTGACGTCGGCAAAATTCAGCACGTCCAGCCCGGCCAGTTGCGGCGTGGTCTGGCGGGCGTAGCCGGACAGTCCCCAGTTGGCGGCGCGTGCGGTTTCGCCCACGACGATCACCAGCAATGTCGGTCGCTTGCGCTGTTGCCAGGATTCCGCCAGATGGGCATCGGCGCCGACGGGAATGCGCTCGCGCGTGGCGGCATGGGCATCGGTGCTGACCACCTTGGCCAGCGAATACACCAGATTGATCGGCGTGATCTGGTAGCGCATCTCCTTGTGCGTGCGCATGAGTGCCGAGAAATCCTTGAAGACCAGGGCCAGGGCGCCAAACAGAATGATCAGGGCGACAACCATGTAGCCAGTGCGGCGCAGTGTGGATTTCAGCAACGGGGGACGAATGAGGGTCGCGCGGCTCAGGATCATCCCCGGTAACACGGCAAAGAACAGCAGATAAGGCGCCATGTCCCAGGCAAACAGTTCGCGCGCCTCCGGGTAATCGGTGCGCAGCGCATTGCGCAGCATGCTCGGGTCGAGATAAATCCCGTATTTCTCCATGAAATAGACCGCGAATGCGGTGGCGATACAGAGCAGGCCGAGTAGCGGCCGATAGGACCAGCGCGTCAGCAGCAATGAGAGCAGCAGGAAATGGGTCGCCGCAAGGAAGACGAACAGGCCAGCGGCGAACATCAGGCCCTGACTCTGTGCAAGGTCTTGTCCAGCCAGGGCGGACTGCCAGAACATCCGGTTGCAAGCCAGCGCGAAGAACAGGCTGAAACCGAGGGCGAGATGTTCCGCACTGATATTGAAGCGCAGGCGTTGCCACAGCGGCAGAGTTGAAGTTTGCATACCAGGGGAATTCCACAAAACGCGCAGGGTAGCAAGCGCCGTGTGAAGACTCCGTGATGCGGCTGTGATGAAAGTGTGAAGCGCCAGCGGACGTAATCAGGGGCAGGTGAGGGTTGCACCGAAGTCGATATGAATTTCCGCGCCGCCATCAGGCCCGTTTGCGGCGCTTAATCCCCAGCCCGAGGCGTTACAGACATGCTGCACGATGGCCAGTCCCAGGCCGTGGCCGGTGAGGCTCTTGCCGCGCTGCCCGTCTTCGAACAGGCGCAGCAACTCGTCAGCCGAGAAACCGGGGCCGCGGTCGCTGGTGATCAGACGGCTGCCTTCCAGGCGACAGTCGAGCTTGCCCGACGCATCGTGACGCAGGGCATTTTCGAGCAGGTTGCGCAAGACCAGGGCGAGCAACGCGGGGTCGCAGCGCACCACGGCCGCTTCCGGCAGCCGAATGGCGAGCGTTGCACTCCGGCCATGTTGTGCCAGCAGGGCCGGCCAGACTTCACGCAATGCCTGCGCCAGCCGCACTTCTTCCAGCAGCGTGGGCTGGATTTCGCGGGCCAGCAGCAACAGGCTGGAGGCGAGACGATTGACGCGGTCTACCGTGGCGATGATGCCGAGCGCCCGTCCTCGCGCGGCCGCGCCGAGGTCGGGCAGGGTC
>JAUSBB010000188.1 GCA_030652245.1 Rhodocyclaceae bacterium
ATCACCAGTTTCTCGCCAAAGGCAGTCGGCAGGGTCGACAGGCGTAGCTCGATTTCCTGCCCGTCCGGGGCGCGCGTCTTGACCCGGCCGTCCTGCGGCCGACGCTTTTCCACCACGTCCATGCGGCCGAGAATCTTGATGCGGCTGGTCATCGCATTCAGCACCGGCATGGGAATCTGATAGACCTGATGCAGCACGCCGTCGATGCGAAAACGCACCACGCCCATGTCGCGGCGCGGCTCGATGTGAATGTCCGAGGCGCGCTGCTCGAAGGCGTACTGCCACAACCAGTCGACGATCATCACGACATGCTGGTCGTTGGCGTCGATGGACGCCTTGCCACGGCCCAGCTCGACCAGTTGCTCGAAATTGGAAATGCCGGTGCGGGCGACGTCGCCGCGCTTCATGGCGCCCTTCACCGATTTCGCCATGGTGTAGAACTCGACCTGGTAGCGGGCGATGTCCTCTGGATTGGCGATCACCAGCCGGATCTCCTTCTTCAGGATCGGCTTGAGCTCGTTTTCCCAACTGCGAATGAACGGCTCGGCGGTGGCGACCACCACCTCGTCGGCACGCACTTCCACCGGCAAAATGCGAAAGCGCGTCGCATAGGCGCTGCTCATCACATCGGTAACCGCCGTCAGATTCACCTTCAGCGGATCGATATGGTAGTAATCCAGGCCGCTCCAGGCGGCCAGCCAATCGGTCAGCGCGTCGATGTCGAGCACGCGATGCGGCGGTTCAAGGGATTTCCAGCGCTGCTCGGCGATGACGCTGAGCGGATGCCGCTCGCCCCGGTAATAACGGCGCTCCTGACGAAAAGCCTCGGCCTCCTCGCGCGGCGCCCAGCCCGTGGCGATCAAGGCATCGATGAGTTCAGGCAGGGTCAGCCGGTGCTCGGGGGCACTGTTTTTGGCATGGGCGTTCATGAAGCGCGACTATACCGCCAAAGTCGGCGCTGGCGGGACGGCGCGCCGCTGCTCAGACGCCTTGAGCCGAATACCTCGAACGTTCATCAACGGTACTCCAGCGCTGCAAAGGCGCTCGCGGTCAGGTCGATATCGGCGGCGGAAATCTTCGCCCGCCGTGCAACGGCTTGCCATTCAGCCACCACCTTCACCACCCTGTCGATGACCCCCTCGGCTTGTATTGGCGTCAGACGATAGAACGCCGCGGTAGCCAGGACGGTTTCCAGTGACGGACGGTTGTCGACATCGTCAATATTGAGCACATGGGTCGCCTTGTCGATGCTCGGATTCACATCGAAGGCCGGTGCAAGACGCCAGCCGCGCTTGCCCAGAATGAATCCATGATTCCGCAGGTGGTCGTCACGGTTGCCGACGGCGACATTGAATGCAACCCGCCGAAACAACTCCTCCAGATCCCCCTGAATGTGCTCGGGATCGCCCCGCCGCGCAAGAAACTCGGCCAGCTCCAGATAGCTGGTGCCCTCGCTGACATCCTTGCCCAACAAGGTCATGGCCGATGCGTAAAAGCGCCGCCTGGCCGGATTGCCAGCGGCGGCGTTGGCGCGGTCAAAACGCTGGACACAAAATGTATGGTGCCCACCCTGCCCTAATCGCTCCACCCTGGCCGAGGGCATGTCAATGCCGGCCCGCCTGGCCAGCCACCACGCCACCCCCTCCCAGGCGCCCATATCCCGCTCATCACCGTTGGAAGGAAATTTGGCAATCCAGAGCGCACCGGTCTTGTCGCAAAAGTTGGCCTTCGGTCGCGCGCCGCCCAGCGATGCGCCGGGGGCGACCAAGACTGAGAGCCAGCGCCGCAACTGATCCAGGTTATCGATGTCCTTGCGCGTCAACTCCTTGGCGATAGCCGCTAACTCAGCCAAATTCGTCAGCGGGGAAACGGCCAGCGCTTCATCGGCAAGGAAGGTTTCGCTATCCTTGAAGCGGAATCGCAGGGCTCCCTGGCGGGTGACGTCCTGCACGCCCAGCAAAAAGTCCCACGAATAAAGCGTTCTGGCGACGCGCTTTTCATCCCTGGCCTGCAGTGCCTCCCGGCGCCGCATCAGTGTTTGCCCCCAGCGATCCGGGGATGAGTCGAGAAAAATGCCGAAGTTGCCCGCGTCCGGCTTTGGAAAAAACGGCCCGGCATCGAGGCTCAGTTGCGGATCGATGGCAAAGGCGATGTCCAGCTGCGTCAACCATGTCTTGTCGTAATGGAAACGCACCTGGCCACGGTCATGGGCCAGCGTTCCCAGTCGCTGCAGCGGACACAGGCGCAGTCCAGCCAGACGTCGAGTTCATCGCTCATCGTCTGTCCTTGCGGGGGGCGGGCAAAGCCAGATCCTGCAGACGGCGGCCCAGCACATCGTCGCCGGCGACCACGGCGAGATCGTGCTCCAGACCGTAAATCGCGAGGATGCGCAGATAGGTTCCCAGCGTCACGGACGAGTCGCCCCGTTCGGCCTTTGCCAGCGTCGGCCGTGAAATGTCGGCGCGCCGGGCAACCGCGACCGCCGTCAAGCGGCGGCGCAAGCGGGCAAGGCGCAACCGCTCGCCAAAAGCGGCAAGCAAGCTGGCTTCGGAAGGAAAGGCGAGGGGCGCTTTGCCTGGCATAGTGAAATCATTATCAACACTGGATTGCTTAATGTCAATAATGCTTTTCACAGAAGTCATGATCGCCCCACAAAGTCACGACCACCTTCCCGTAGGACGCGCGGCGGTTTCTGACCAGCAAACTTATTTCATCAGCGTAGCGTTGGGAGTATTCTTTTCCCTCCGCCAACACCAAAAAAAGGCAACCATGCCCACCCACCCACCCCGCCATAGCGCGATCGACCGCCGCTGACCCGTCACGGAGGGCCGCAAGAGCATGAAATTCCCCCTCGCCATCGGCCTGCGCGGCCGCCTTATCCTGCTGCTGCTGGCGGCCTTCGCCGCGCTGACCGGCCTGATCGCCTGGCACTCGTTCGAGCACCGCGACGAGCGGCTGCGGAATGCCAAGGAACTTCTCCTGCGCGACGCGCAACTGATCGCCGCCCGGCATCACATCATCGCCGCGAAAGCCGATTCGATCCTGACCGGGCTGCTGCTGCGCCCCGACTTGCGCCCCGGAGTTTCCGCCGACGACTGCTCGCGGGCGCTCGCGGCGAGGATGGACCAGGATCCGGCGTTCAACCAGGCGGGGATGGTGTCGCCCGACAGCGTGCTGGCCTGTGCCGCGATCCCTCCCGCCGGCCGCGTCAGCTATGCCGACCGCAAGTGGTTCCAGCAGGCCCTGCAGTCGCGCGAGATGGTCGTCAGCGAGGCGATCGTCAGCCGCACCATCGGCAAAGCGGTCATCGTCTTCGCCAAGGCGCGGCGCGACGAGGCCGGGCGCGTGTCGGCGGTCTTCTTCGTGACACTGGACCTGGCATGGGTGCGCGAGCAACTGGCCGCGGCCCACTTGCCGGAAGACGCCCGGCTGGTGATGGTGGACGCCACGGGCACCGTGGCCGTGCACCACCCCGACCCGGAAGGCCTTACCGGAAAGAACATCGCGGATCGGCCGCTGTTCCAGCGCCTCGTCGCCGCCGGCGGCGACGGCACGCTGGAAGAAATCGACCCGGATGGCGTGCGCCGGATTTACGGCTTCGCGCCGCTGCTGGACACGCTTTCCGGCCGCATGACCCTGTGCTTGAGCCTGCCCAGGGAAACGGTGGCCGCCACGGCAGAACGCGAATTGTGGGTCGGCCTCGCCATCGCGCTGGCGATGCTGTTCGCCACGCTGGGTCTGGTGATCTGGGGCGGCGACCGGCTGCTGCTGCGCCCCTTGCAAGTGCTGGCGCGGATGGCGGAACGTCTCAGCACCGGCGATTTCGCCGCCCGCAGCGGCTTGCCCCATGGTAACGACGAAGTCGGGCGGCTGGCGCGGACGCTGGATGAATCCGCCGCCGCCATCGCCGAACTGCACCGGCTGGAAAGACAAAACACGCTCATCCTCGACTCGGCCGGCGAAGGCATCTTCGGCCTGGATCGGGAGGGACGCGCCACCTTCATCAACCCGTCCGGCGCGGCCATGCTGCAATGGACGGCGGAAAAGATCGTCGGCCAGCCCATGCATGCCCTGCACCATCACACCCGGGCCGACGGCACTGCGTACCCGCCCGAGGAATGCCCGATTCATGCCGCCTACCGTGACGACGCCGTCCACCGCGTGGCCGACGAGGTGTTCTGGCGCAAGGACGGCACCAGCTTTCCGGTCGAATATGTCAGCACGCCGATGCGCGACGAACGCGGCGAGTTAATGGGGGCGGTGGTCAGCTTCATGGATGTCAGCGAGCGCAAACGGGCCGAGGAAACATTGCGGGAAAGCGAACGGCGCTTCCGCGACATCGCCGAGGTTTCGTCCGACAGCATTTGGGAGGTCGACGCCGAGGCACGCTACACCTACGTCTCGGACGGCATGATGGCCATGCTGGGCTACGCGCCGGAGGAAGTTCTCGGCAAGACGCCCATGGAGCTGATGCCGCCGGAAGAAGCGGCGCGGGTGAGTGCGGAGTTCGGCGCCTGCGTCGCCCGGCGCGAAGCTTTCCGCGATCTCGACAACATCAACCTGCACAAGGACGGCAGCCTGCGTCATCTGCTGACCAATGGCATGCCGATACTGGATGCCCATGGCGCATTGCTTGGCTATCGGGGTCTGGACAAGGATGTCACGAAACAGAAGCGGGCCGAGGCCCAACTGCGCAAGCTCTCGCTGGCCGTCGAGCAGAGTCCGGAGATCATCGTCATCACCAATTTGGATGCCGAGATCGAATATGTGAACGAGGCCTTCGTCAGCGTCACGGGTTATGCGCGCGAGGAAGTGCTCGGCCAGAACTCGCGCATCCTGCAATCGGGCAAGACGCCGCGCGCAAGCTACGACGCCCTGTGGGATGCCCTGACCCAGGGCCGACCGTGGAAGGGCGAGTTCCACAACAAGCGCAAGGACGGCAGCGAGTACGTCGAATTCGCCATCGTCACCCCGATTCGCCAGCCCGACGGGCGCATCACCCATTACGTCGCGGTGAAGGAAGACATCACCGAGAAGAAGCGCATGGGCCGCGAACTCGACGACTACCGCAACCATCTCGAGCTACTGGTCGAAGAACGCACGGCGCAGCTGACCGAAGCCCAGGCGCGGGCCGAAGCCGCCAACCTGGCCAAGAGCGCCTTCCTCGCCAACATGAGCCACGAGATCAGAACGCCGATGAACGCCATCATCGGCCTCACCCATCTGATGAAGCGCGCCGGGGCGACGCCCGAGCAGGCCGAGCGGCTGGCCAAGATCGGCAGCGCCGGGCCCCATCTGCTGTCCATCATCAACGACATCCTCGACCTCTCCAAGATCGAGGCCGGCCGGCTGCAACTCGAAAGCACCGACTTTCACCTCTCCGCCATCCTCGACAATGTCCACTCCCTCATCGGCGAGCAGGCCCGGGCCAAGGGCTTGAGCGTCGCGGTGGACCCCGACCACGTCCCCGTCTGGCTGCGTGGCGACCCCACCCGGTTGCGCCAGGCCCTGCTCAACTTTGCCGGCAACGCCGTCAAGTTCACCGAACACGGCACCATCACCCTGCGCGCCGAGCTGCTGGAAGACAACGGCGGCGAATTGCTGGTGCGCTTCGAGGTGCAGGACACCGGCATCGGCATTGCCGCCGACAAACTGCCCTTGCTGTTCCAGGCCTTCGAACAGGCCGATGCCTCGACCACGCGCAAGTACGGCGGCACCGGTCTCGGCCTGGCCATCACCCGCCGTCTGGCTACACTGATGGGCGGCGAGGTCGGCGTGGACAGCACGCCGGGCCAGGGCAGCACCTTCTGGTTGACTGCCCGGCTGCAGCGGGGACACGGCGCGATGCCGGCCGCACCGGCCACGGGCGAGACGGACGCCGAAACCCGATTGCGCCTGCGCCACGGCGGCGCGCGGCTGTTGCTGGCCGAGGACAATGCCATCAACCGCGAAGTGGCGCTGGAACTGCTGCACGGCGTCGGGCTGGCCGTGGATACGGCGGAAAACGGGCGCGAGGCGGTGGAAAAGGCCGTCAACAATGCCTACGCGCTGATCCTGATGGATATCCAGATGCCGGAAATGAATGGCCTCGAAGCCACCCGCGCCATCCGCGCCCTGCCGGGCTGGAAAACGAAACCCATCCTGGCGATGACCGCCAATGCCTTCGACGAGGATCGCCGCGACTGCGAAGCGGCGGGCATGGACGATTTCATCGCCAAGCCGGTGGAACCAGCTGCGCTCTTCGCCACGTTGGTCAAGTGGATGCCCCGCGACGGGTCTGACGCCGTCATCGACTTACCCGGCGTGCCGGCTGACGCCGTCCCGCCAGCGCCGACTTTTACAACGGCAGCCGCAACGCCGGTGGCAGCGCCAGACCTGGCGGCGCAACTCGCCGCGCTGCCGGGCGTGGACGCGGCCGCCGGCCTGCGGCTCTTGCTCGGCAAGACGACGCGCTATGCCGAGCTGCTGTTTCAACTGGTCGACCACCACGCCAACGATGTCGCCACCCTGCGCGCCTGCCGGGCGTCCGGCGACGCCGAGCAGGCCCGGCGGCTGGCCCATACGCTCAAGGGTGCAGCGGGCACATTGGGCGCGGTGAACCTGCAGGCACGGGCGGGCGAACTGGAGGCAGCGATCCACGCGGGCCGGCCGGATGAGGAAATCGAACTCCTCGCAACCGCGCTCGAAGCCGCGCAAGCGGAATTGGCCACCGCCCTCGGCACACTGCCGCTGATTCCGGGACGCACAGTCGCGGGCTGATGCCCCCCCGCATGGGAGGCGACGGTTTCTGACCAGCGGATTCCGGTAAATGCGGCAAGCTTGCTGGCCGATTGCCAAGCTTGTAAGACGGTCAGATGGTCATTTACAAGGAAAACGCCATGCGTACCGTTACCGTAGCTGCCGCCAAGGCTCGCCTGTCCGCCGTGCTGGCGGAAGTCGAGGCCGGGGAAGAAATTGTCATTACCCGTCGCGGCCTGTCCGTCGCCCGTATCGTGCCCGAGCCGGCCGCCACGCCCGCCGCATTCGACATGGCGGAGCTGTTCGCCTTCGTCGATAACCAGCCCATGCACGCCGGCCCCGATGCCGGCGAGTTGCTGCGCCGCATGCGCAACGAGGCCAGATACTAACGGGCATGACGATAAGTCATCACGAATCATGAAAGTCTCGCACGCCATGCCCGCACCCTCTCCCCCAACCCCTCCCCCCTCAAGGGGGAGGGGAGCGGCGCGAGCCGCTCCGCGTCTTTCACGATAATGCGCCGCTACCTCGATACCTCGCTGATCGTTGCCGCGCTGGTGCGAGAGCAGGGTACCGAGGCCGCCAAAACTTATCTGTTGGCGGCCAGCGATGAGTTCCTGCTGGCTTCGCGCTGGGTCGTTACGGAGCTTTCATCGGCGCTGGCCCTCAAGGTGCGCACCGGCACCATTACCGAGACCGAACAGGCCGCCGCTCTGGCGATGTTCCGCCGCTTCGGCGCCACGCGCTTGCGGCTGCTGGACGTCGAGGCCAAGGACTTCGACATGGCGTCGAGCCTGTGCGACCGGATCGCCGCGCCGTTGCGTACCGGGGATGCGCTGCACCTGGCAATTTGCAAGCGCACGGGAGCGCGTCTGGCGACATTTGACGACGGCATGGCCAAAGCCGCCCAGCAGCATGGCCTGCCCTGCGATCTACTGGCGGTATGCAGGGTGAGACCCTGAGTTGCATCACCTTCAAGTTCGTCACCAAGTCGGGTGAAACCGTGCATCTGATCGGGGATTGCGGTTCGATCGTCAAGGAAGGATTGATACGCTGACCAGAGCCGATATGGCCTGTTACGCCGCCAAAAAAGCCGGCAGAAACCGCATCCACACCAGCCAGGTCCAGGCATTACAGAACTGAAACGGTCAGGTCGACTGCCAGCCCGCAAGATGCGGGACAAGCCGTCAATCACGCTTGACGAATACCGGCAATCGCCAGGCCCTCCCGCCAGGCGGCCAGCTTGCGCGCGAAGCTCCAGCCGGCGTTGGCCGGACTGGTGGATGGCAGGATCAGCGTTTCGAAACCCAGCGCGGCGAGCTGCGGCGCGAAGCGCCCGGCCATCTGGCCATTGAAGCAAACTCGCCGCAAGGCGGGTGATCCGCCGGCATGCTGCAAGGCGGGCGATCCGCCCGCACGCCGTCCCGCCAGCGCCGACTTTTGCAAGGCAGCGAAATCATTGGGGATGGCATTGCGAATGGCGCTGTCGAGGCTACCCGCCCGCTCGCACTCTCCATAGACATCCCAGATGGCGATGCCCGCGTCACGCACTGCCTGTTGCCGCTCCGGGTAATCCATCGCCGGCAGCGGCTGTTCCAGCAGCAGGCCGAGGATTTTCCAGAACTGGTTTTGCTTGTGGGCGTAATACTGTTGCGCCACGAGCGAGGCCGCGGACGGAAAAGAGCCCAGGATCAGCACCCGGGCTCTTTCATCCATGATCGGGGGCAGGCCCCGCAGTTTCATTTCAATCTTTTAGCGACATCGACAGCATCAGCTCGTTGATGCGTTTGACGAATGTAGCCGGATCGTCGAGCTGGCCGCCCTCGGCCAGGAGCGCCTGGTCGAACAGCACCGCCGCCCAGTCGTCGAACTTGGCTTCCTCGTACTTGAGGCGCAGCACCACCGGGTGACGCGGGTTGATTTCAAGGATGGGCTTGGCCGTCGGGCCTGACTGACCCGCAGCCTTGAGGATGCGCGCCAGGTTGCCGGAAACATCGTGCTCGTCGGCCACCAGGCAGGCCGGGCTGTCGGTGAGGCGGTGCGTCACGCGCACTTCCTTGACGCGCTCGGTCAGCGATTGGGCGATCTTGTCGGTCAACTCCTTGAACTCGCCGGCGTCTTTTTCCTGCTCCTGCTTCTCGGCTTCGTCGGCCAGCTTGCCCAGGTCGAGTCCGCCCTTCGCCACTGACACCAGCGACTTGCCGTCGAATTCGCTGAGATGGCTGACCACCCACTCATCGACGCGGTCGGTCAGCAGCAACACTTCGATGCCCTTCTTGCGGAAGACTTCCAGATGCGGGCTGTTCTTCGCGGCGTTGAAGGTTTCGGCGGTGACGTAGTAAATTTTTTCCTGCTCGGGCTTCATGCGGCCGATGTAGTCGGCCAGCGAAACGGTCTCGTCCTTGGTATCTGTTTGCGTCGAGGCGAAGCGCAGCAGGCCGGCGATCTTCTCCTTGTTGGCAAAGTCCTCGCCAACGCCTTCCTTCAGCACCTTGCCGAATTCGCCCCAGAATTTTGCGTATTTCTCTTTGTCATTTTCAGCCAGGTCGGCCAGGAGGCCGAGCACCTTGCCCGTGCAGCCCTTGCGGATGGCTTCGATGTCTTTCGATTCCTGCAAAATCTCGCGCGACACGTTGAGCGGCAGGTCGGCCGAATCGACCACCCCGCGCACAAAGCGCAGATACAGCGGCATCAACTGCTCGGCGTCGTCCATGATGAAGACGCGGCGCACATAGAGCTTGATGCCGTGGCGCGCATTGCGGTCCCACATGTCGAAGGGCGCGTTGCCGGGGACGTAAAGCAGTTGCGTGTATTCGCTCTTGCCCTCGACGCGGGCATGCGTCCAGGCCAGCGGATCGTCGTAGTCGTGGCCGACGTGCTTGTAGAAGGCCTTGTAGTCGTCCTCGGTGATCTCGCTCTTCGGCTTCGCCCACAGCGCTGAAGCCTGGTTGACGGTCTCGTCCTCGTCGGTAATGGCTTCCTTGTCTTCCTTCTTCATCACGATGGGCTGGACAATGTGATCGGAATATTTGCGGATGATCGACTTGAGCTTCCAGCCGGAGAGCAGGTCGTCCTGGCCTTCGCGCAGATGCAGGGTGATCTCGGTGCCGCGCGCGGGACGGTCGATCATGGCGATGCTGAACTCGCCGCCGCCGTCGGAAATCCATTCGACGCCCTGGTCGGCGTTCTCGCCGGCGCGGCGGGTCTTCACCGTTACCTGGTCGGCGACGATGAACGAGGAGTAGAAGCCGACGCCGAACTGGCCGATCAGATGGGCGTCCTTCTGCTGGTCGCCGGTGAGCTGCGAGAAGAACTCGCGCGTGCCGGACTTGGCGATGGTGCCGAGATTGCTGATCACCTCGTCGCGGTTCATGCCGATGCCGTTGTCGGCGATGGTCAGGGTGCGCGCGTCTTTATCGTAGCCGATGCGGATCTTCAATTCCTCGCCGCCTTCCATCATCGCCGCATTGTGCAGCGACTCGAAACGCAGCTTGTCGCAGGCGTCCGAAGCATTGGAAATCAGCTCGCGCAGGAAGATTTCCCTGTTGCTGTAGAGCGAATGGATCATCAGTTGCAGCAGTTGCTTCACCTCGGTCTGAAAACCCAGGGTTTCGTGACGGTTGTCCGTGGTCATGCGTCAAGGCTCCAAGAAAAGAATACGTCTGCGCCAAGTAGGGGCAATGCGGGGGATTTCAAGCGTAGCGAATCTCGATCACCTCGATTTCGCGCATCCCCGCCGGGCTTTGGAGGCGCACGACATCGCCCTCCTTCGCCTTCAAGAGCGCCCGCGCCAGGGGCGAAATCCAGCTAATCGCGCCCGTGGCGGGGTCGGCTTCGTCGACACCGACAATGCGGTAGGTGACGTCGCAGGCGGCGTCAGAACCGAGAACCATCACCGTGACCGTGGCCCCAAAAAACACCTGGTCGAGATTGGACTGCTGCGCCGGGTCGACCACCTCGGCGTTGTCGAGCCGCTTGGTCAGATAGCGCAGCCGCCGGTCGATCTCGCGCAGCCGCTTCTTGCCGTAGATGTAGTCGCCATTTTCCGAACGGTCGCCGTTACTCGCCGCCCAGGACACCACCTGCACCAGTTGCGGCCGCTCCACTTTCACCAGTTGCTCGAATTCGGCGCGCAGCGCGGCATGGCCGGCGGGCGTCAGGTAGTTTTTGGACCCGACAGGCAACGACGCCGCACCGGCGGGTTCCGCGCCATCGTCCTCTTCGTCAGATTCGCTTTCGCGTACAAAAGCCTTGTTCATTTCAGGGATATCCGCATCGTCAAAGCCGCTATTATGCGGCGCTTACCAACATGCGCCGTCTTGCCAGCGCCGACTTTCATCGGCGCTCCAAACCTCGACTTCCATGCAAGCCAACTGGAGAACCCCCACCCTCGTCCTCATCTGCGGCGGCCTGATGCTGACGCTGGCGATGGGCGTGCGTCACGGCTTCGGCCTGTTCCTGCAACCGATGACGCTGGCGCACGGCTGGGGACGCGAGACTTTTGCCTTCGCGCTGGCGATGCAAAACCTGCTGTGGGGCATCACCCAGCCACTCACCGGCCTGATCGCCGACCGCTACGGCGCGGGTAAGGTGCTGGTAATCGGCTCAGTGCTCTATGTGCTGGGATTGATCGGCATGGCCTACGCCACCAGCAGTTCCGGCTTCGTTTTTTCCGCCGGCATCCTGATCGGCATCGGACTGTCCGGCACCACCTTCAGCATCATCTATGGCGTGCTCGGCCGCATCACCCCGCCGGAAAAGCGCAGCATGGCGCTCGGCATTGCCGGCGCGGCCGGCTCCTTCGGCCAGTTCGCGCTGCTGCCGGTATCGCAGTCGCTGATCAGCGGCTTCGGCTGGCTTGAAGCCTTGTTGATCCTCGCCGCCATCGCCGCGCTGATGGCGCCCCTGTCCGCCGTGCTGGCCGAGCCGCACCGCGATCTCGCCGCCGGACGCCACCCGCAATCGGCCCGCGGCGCGATCCAGGAAGCCTTCGCCCACAACGGCTTCAAGCTGCTGACCCTGGGTTATTTCGTCTGCGGCTTTCAGGTGGTGTTCATCGGCGTGCATCTGCCCGCCTATCTCTCGGACAAGGGCCTGACGGCCAACGTCGGCGTGACCTGCCTGGCGCTGATCGGCCTCTTCAATATTTTTGGCACCCTGGCCGCCGGCTGGCTCGGCGCCCGGCACAGCAAGAAACATCTGCTCGCCGGCATTTATCTCACGCGCAGCATCGTCATCATCGCCTTCCTTGCCGCGCCGCTGACGCCGACTTCCGCCTATCTGTTCGCCATGGCCATCGGTTTTCTGTGGCTGTCCACCGTGCCATTGACCAACGGCATCGTCGCGCAGGTCTTCGGCGTCGCCTATCTGTCGATGCTCGGCGGCTTCGTTTTCTTCAGCCACCAGATCGGCAGCTTCCTCGGCGCCTGGCTCGGCGGCGTGCTGTTCGACAGCACCGGCAGCTACAACATCGTCTGGGGCACCATCATCGGGCTCGGTTTTCTGGCGATGGCGATCAATCTGCCGATCAACCAGAACCCCCTGCCCCGCCTGGCGGAGCGGCCAACCTGATCAGACCGCCTGCTTGATCGCCAGCAGAGCCTGGTTGCGCAGGGTCTTCAGGAGGGTCAGCTCTTTTTCAGGAATGCTGATCGAGCCGGCTTTGTCCTTGTCGCAGTAGATCAGCGCCACCGGCTTGCCCTTGAGGGTGAGCGGAAACAGCACGAAAGTCTTCGCGGAAATGCGCTCGCGGAACCATTGCGGCACCTTGTCGGCGATTTTCGGGTCGTCGGTGTCGTTGATGATGATGTCGACTCCGCGCCCCGTCGCCAGCAGGAAAACGTCATTCACCTGGCTGCTCAGTGGGAAACGGAATTGCCGCACCAGCTCATTCACCTCCGGCCCCAGGCCGAAGCGGCCGGTCATCTGGCCAGACTTGGGATCGCGCAGGGCCAGCAGCACCCGCTTGAAACCCATCGCCCGATAGATGGTTTCGAGGATGATGCGCAGGATGTCGTTGAGCGCGAAATCCTCGACCAACGAATTGCTGATGTCCTGGATGCCGGCCGTCAGCACCGCCTGGGCATCATCCGGCATCCCGGCCGTCGCGGTGTCCTCCTGGCCGTCAAGCAGCGCCGTCTCGCCCAGCAGGGTGGCAGCCAGTTGATCGGGCGCGGCGGCGGTTGCCAGGCCGTTTGTGGCGCCGGATTCGCCACGGACAAAGGCCGCCGCATGACAGGCAAACGGGCTTTGCTTGATATTCACCCGCAGAACCGAGGCAACCTGCGCCATTTCCATCACGGATTTCTCCATGGTCGAGAGCACCTGCCGGTCGGTGATTTGCAGGCTCGCGCCAAAGCGCTGGGTGATTTTCTTCAGCGCGCGGTCCCGCTGTTCCGGCGGCGTGGCGCTCACCAGGTCGCACAATTCGTTGCCAAAGGCGGCGGCAAAGCGCAGCGCCTCCGCGGTGGTGTGCGGCTGGCGCAATTCCTCCGTCGGCAGGCGCCGCATGCTGTGGATGATGGTGGGCGGGAAACCCCAGTTGCGGGCGATGCCGATGCCCAGGTCTTCGAGCGAAATGCCCAGCACCGACGCCGCCGCCGCCTGCTCGGACATTTTTTTCAACTGCATCCGCTTGCCGATTTCCTCGACCTCCTCGGGAAAATAGTATTGCGCCAGCAATTGCCCGAGACCGTGGAACAGCGCGCAGATGAAGGCTTCCTCGCCCTGGCGGGCGAGCAGCGGACTGGTGCAGATATCCTTCGCCACCAGACCGGCAAGGTTGGCGCGCAGAAAGGCTTCCTTCAGCTCGCGCGCGTTGGCCTTGTCCTCCAGGTGCTCGAACAGCAACACGGTCAGGGCGATGTTGCGAATGGTGTCGAAACCCAGCACGATCACGGCGCGCGACACGGTGCTGATGTTGCCGCCGCCGGCCTGGCGGTAATAGGCCGAATTCACCAGCCGCAAAATCTTGTTGGTGAGCGCATAGTCCTTGAGGATGGCGTTCGACAACGCGGAGATGTTCTCGCCCTGTGCATGGGTCAGCTTGTTGATCGCCGACACCGATTCGGACAGCGCCGGAAAATCAGATTTGTGGCGCATGCGACGCAGCAGGAAGTCCAGCGTGTCGCCCTGCGCGACTGTCGTCTGTCCGGCGACTTGATCTGTCATTATCATTGTCCGCTTCGCGTAAAATCGCCATCTTATCCCCGACACTCCGCCCCATCATGAAAAGCGCTGAAATCCGCGAAAAGTTTCTCAGGTTCTTCGAGTCAAAAGGCCACCAGATTGTCGCCTCGTCGTCGCTGGTGCCCTTCGACGATCCGACCCTGCTGTTCACCAATGCCGGCATGAACCAGTTCAAGGACGTGTTTCTTGGCTTCGACAAGCGTCCCTACAAGCGCGCCACCACTTCGCAGAAATGCGTGCGCGCCGGCGGCAAGCACAACGACCTGGAAAACGTCGGCTACACGGCGCGACATCACACCTTTTTCGAGATGCTCGGCAACTTCAGCTTCGGCGATTATTTCAAGCACGATGCGATCAAATATGCGTGGGAGCTGCTGACCGAAGTCTACAAGCTGCCCGCCGACAAGCTCTGGGTGACGGTGTATGCCGAGGACGACGAGGCCTACGACATCTGGACAAAAGAGATCGGCGTGCCCGCCGCGCGCACGATCCGCATCGGCGACAACAAGGGCGCGCGTTATGCCTCCGACAATTTCTGGATGATGGGCGACACGGGCCCCTGCGGCCCCTGCACGGAAATTTTTTACGACCATGGCCCGGACATTCCCGGCGGCCCGCCCGGCTCGCCCGAGGAGGATGGGGACAGGTACATCGAAATCTGGAACAACGTGTTCATGCAGTTCAACCGAGACGAACACGGCGTGATGCATCCCCTGCCCAAGCCGAGCGTCGACACGGGCATGGGACTGGAGCGCATCGCCGCGGTATTGCAGCATGTGCACAGCAACTATGAGATCGACCTGATGCAGGCGCTCGTGCATGCCGCCGCGCGTGAAACCGCGACGACCGACCTCGCACAGCCCAGCCTGCGCGTGCTGGCCGACCACATCCGGGCCTGCGCCTTTCTGTTGTCAGACGGCGTGATCCCCGGCAACGAGGGTCGCGGCTTTGTCCTGCGCCGCATCATCCGCCGCGCCATCCGCCACGGCTACAAGCTCGGCGTGCGCACGCCCTTTTTCCACAAACTGGTGCCCGACCTCGTCGCCGAAATGGGCGCCGCCTACCCCGAACTGGGAGAGGCGCAATCCCGGGTAATGGACACGCTCAGGCTCGAAGAGGAACGTTTTTTCTCCACCATCGAACACGGCATGGCCGTTGTCGAGGCCGACCTCGCGGAGATGATGCGCTCCGGCATAAAAATCTTCAACGGCGACACCGCCTTCAAGCTGCATGACACCTTCGGCTTTCCGCTCGACCTCACCGCCGACATCTGCCGCGAACACGGCGTGACGGTGGATGCCGCCGCCTTCGACAAGGCGATGGCGCACCAGAAGGAACAGGCGCGCGCGGCGGGCAAGTTCAAGATGGCGGCCGCCCTCGACTACGTCGGCCCGGCCACCACTTTCCACGGCTACACGATGCTTGAGGCCACGGGCAACGTTCTGGCGCTCTACAAGGACGGCGCGCCGGTCAACGAACTCGCCGAAGGCGAACTGGGCGTGGTGGTGCTCGACGACACCCCCTTCTACGCCGAATCCGGCGGCCAGTGCGGCGACTGCGGCACGCTGCAATCGGTGCATGGCATTTTCGCTGTCGAGGACACGCAAAAGATCCAGGCCAGCGTCTTCGGCCACCACGGCGTCGTCAAGACCGGCACGCTGAAAGTCGGCAATGGCGTAACGGCGAAAGTCGACATCCGGGCGCGTACCCACACGATTCGCAATCACTCCGCGACCCACCTGATGCACAAGGCACTGCGTGAAGTGCTGGGCGACCATGTCCAGCAGAAGGGTTCGCAAGTCGATGCCGACAAGACGCGCTTCGATTTCGCGCACAACCAGCCGATGACGAATGAGCAACTGCGTCGCGTCGAGGCCCTCGTCAATGCCGAGATTCTTGCCAATGCCGCCACCGAGGCGCGCGTGATGCCATTGCTTGAAGCTCAAAATACCGGGGCGATGATGCTGTTCGGAGAAAAGTACGGTGACGAAGTGCGCGTGCTCTCCATCGGCTCGTCGAAGGAGCTCTGCGGTGGCACGCACGTGACGCGTACCGGCGACATCGGTTTCTTTACCATCGTGGCCGAAGGTGGCGTGGCTGCCGGCGTGCGACGTATCGAGGCGCTGACCGGCGACAACGCGCTGGCTTATGTGCAAGGCATGGAGCAGGTGTTGGGTGGCATTGCCGGAACCCTGAAAGTAGTGCGTGCCGAGGCACCGGCGCGTATCGCCGCCGTGCTCGACCAGGTACGCAGGCTGGAACGCGAACTGGCGGCCTTGAAGGGCAAGCTTGCCTCGGCGCAAGGCGACGACCTCGCCGCGCAGGCAGTCGATGTCAAGGGAATCAAGGTGCTTGCCACAACGCTGGCCGGCGCCGACGTTGCGACCCTGCGCGAAACCATGGACAAGCTGAAGGACAAACTCAAGAGCGCCGCCATCGTGCTGGCCAGCATCGCCGAAGGCAGGGTGAGTCTGATTGCCGGCGTGACCAATGACCTCACCGGCAAGTTGAAGGCCGGTGAACTGGTCAATAGCGTCGCCCAACAGATCGGTGGCAAGGGCGGCGGCCGCGCCGACATGGCGCAGGCCGGTGGCACGCAACCCGAGCACCTGCCGGCAGCACTCGCCGGCGTCAAGGCCTGGGTCGAAGAAAGACTGTAGAGCGCCAGCCATGTTCGACATCCAGCACTACGCCAGCTTCATCGCGGCCGTCCTGATCTTCCAGTTGATTCCAGGGCCGGGCACCTTCGCGATCCTCGCGGCGACCGGGCGCCACGGCGTGCGCGGCGGCATGGCCGCCGTCGCCGGCACGCTGGTCGGCGACGCGGTGTGGATGCTGGGCGCCATGCTGGGACTGGCCGCGCTGTTGCAACTGTATCCGCAGGTATTCGGCGGGTTGCAAATCCTGGGCGTCCTCTATCTGTGCTGGATTGGCCTGCAATTGCTGCGGAAAGGCGCCGCGCCCATCCACGCCCACGCCCCCCACGCAGCCTGGAGCGACTTTCGCCAGGCGCTGGCGATCTGTTTGACCAACCCGAAGGCGATGCTGTTCTTTGTCGCGTTTTTTCCGCTGTTTCTCGACACCGCAGCCACGCCAGCCACCCTGGCGGCGTTGGTGCTGCACGTCACCCTGATCAGCCTGCTCTATCAGACGGCGCTGGTTTTCGTCGGCCGGTGGGCGGCACGGCGGCTGGCTGGCATGGTCTGGGCGCAGACACTGGCGCGCCGTCTGGCGGGCGTGGCGCTGATCGGTTTCGGGCTAAAACTCGCGCTGGGAGATGTCAATCAGTCGCCGTAGCAACCTGACCCGGCGGCATGCACTTGCGGCAGGGGAGTGTTTCGTTTATAACGTCGTATTTTTTTGAGCGGATCAAAGATGGCCGAAGAGGTTCTGCACAAGCAATTCTCCCCCTACGTTCCCAAGAAGAACGAGGAGTACATGAGCGCGAAGCAACTCGCGCATTTCCGGAAAATTCTGGATGCCCTCAAACGCGAACTGGCGGGCGACATCGAGCGGACCGTGCATACCATGCAGGACGAGGCAACGGTATTCGCCGACCCGAATGATCGCGCCAGCCAAGAGTCCGATATCGCTCTCGAACTGCGCAACCGCGACCGCGAGCGGCGGTTGATCAAGAAGATCGACGAGTCGATTGCGCTGATCGACAATGGCGAATATGGCTACTGCGAGAGTTGCGGTGTCGAAATCGGCCTGAAGCGTCTCGAAGCGCGCCCGACCGCAACCATGTGCATCGACTGCAAGGAACTGGAAGAGAGACGCGAGAAGCAAATAGCGAAGTGAACGTTTTCGGCGCAACCTAACCTGAGCACAACGCAGGTTAAGCGCCTGTCCGCAGCCAAAAGCCGCGGACCCTGACAACAAAAAAGGACGCCGTGGCGTCCTTTTTTGTTGTTGCGAAAACCCCGCTTACTGCGCGGCGGCCTCGCCAGCCGCTTCGGTCAGCAGCGCCTTCATGGACAGACGCACACGGCCCTTGTCATCGGTCTCGATGACCTTGACGCGCACCAGTTGGCCTTCCTTCAGATGATCGGCAACGGCATTGACCCGCTCGTTGGCGATCTGGGAAATGTGCAGCAGGCCATCCTTGCCCGGCATGATCTGGACGATGGCGCCAAAGTCCAGCAGACGCAGCACCGTGCCCTCGTAGATCTTGCCAACCTCGACTTCGGCGGTGATGTCCTCGATGCGCTTTTTCGCGACCTGTGCGGCGTCGGAACTGACGGAGGAAATGGTCACGGTACCGTCATCGCCGATGTCGATGACGCAGCCGGTTTCTTCAGTCAAGGCGCGAATCACCGCGCCGCCCTTGCCGATCACGTCGCGGATTTTCTCCGGATTGATCTTGATCGTGATCATGCGCGGCGCAAAATCGGAAACTTCCTGGCGATGCCCGCCCATCGAGGCATTCATGATGCCAAGGATATGCAGGCGGGCCTCGTTGGCCTGGGCCAGCGCGACCTGCATGATTTCCTTGGTGATGCCCTGAATCTTGATGTCCATCTGCAGCGCGGTGATGCCACTGTCCGTGCCGGCCACCTTGAAGTCCATGTCGCCCAGGTGATCCTCGTCGCCGAGGATGTCGGTCAGCACGGCAAAGCGGCTGCCTTCCTTGATCAGGCCCATGGCGATGCCGGCGACGTGCGACTTGAGCGGCACGCCGGCGTCCATCAGGGCGAGCGAACCGCCGCACACCGAAGCCATCGACGAGGAACCGTTCGATTCGGTGATTTCCGATACCACGCGCATCGAATAGCTGAACTCTTCGGCGGACGGCAGCACGGCGAGCAGCGCGCGCTTGGCCAGGCGGCCATGGCCGATTTCGCGGCGCTTCGGGCTGCCGACGCGGCCGGTTTCGCCGGTGGCGAAGGGCGGCATGTTGTAGTGGAGCATGAAGCGATCACGATATTCGCCCTGCAGTGCATCGATGATCTGCTCGTCGCGGCCGGTGCCCAGCGTGGCGATGACCAACGCCTGGGTTTCGCCGCGCGTGAACAAGGCCGAACCGTGGGTACGCGCCAGCACGCCGTGGCGGATGGTGATCGGACGCACGGTGCGCGTGTCGCGACCGTCGATGCGCGGCTCGCCATTGAGAATCTGGCTGCGCACAATCCTGGCTTCGATTTCGAAAATCAGGTTGCCGACATACGTCGCATCGGGCGCGCCCTCACCGGTGCAGATCGCCGCAATGGTCTTGCTCGTCACTTCGCGGCACGCATTGGTGCGCGCCTGCTTGCTGGTGATGCGGTAGGCGTCGCGCAAGGGGGCTTCGGCCAGCGCGGCGACCTTGGCGATCAAGGCCTCGTCCTTGGCCGGCGGCTGCCAGTCCCATTCGGGCTTGCCGGCCACTTCGACCAGTTCGTTGATGGCATTGATGGCGGTCTGCATCTGCTCGTGGCCAAACACCACCGCGCCGAGCATGACCTCCTCGGACAATTGCTGGGCTTCGGATTCGACCATCAGCACGGCGGCCTGGGTGCCGGCGACGACGAGGTTGAGCTGGCTGTCCTGCAACTGGCTGAACGTCGGGTTCAGCACATACTGCCCGCCGATGTAAGCCACGCGCGCGGCGCCGATCGGGCCGCTGAAGGGGATGCCGGAAATCGCCAGCGCCGCCGACGCGCCGAGCATCGCCGGGATGTCCGGGTCGACTTCGGGGTTGGAGGACAGCACATGGATGATGACCTGCACTTCGTTGTAAAAGCCGTCGGGAAACAGCGGGCGAATCGGCCGGTCGATCAGCCGCGAGGTCAGGATCTCCTTCTCGGAGGGACGGCCCTCGCGCTTGAAGAAGCCGCCCGGGATGCGGCCGGCGGCATAGACCTTTTCAACGTAATCGACGGTCAGCGGGAAAAAGTCCTGCCCCGTCTTGGCGACTTCCTTGGCCACGACGGTGGCGAGCACTACGGTGTCGTCGACATTGACCAACACGGCGCCGGTTGATTGGCGCGCGATCTCGGCGGTTTCCAGCGTTACGGTATGGGCGCCGTAGGCAAAGCTTTTCTTGATGGGTGTCAGCACAGCAATTCCTTTCAAAAAGGAAGCCGGTACAGCCTGTGGCCGCACCGGCAAAGCAATCGGGTAAGGGGCAAGGGGTCCTTACTTGCGGAGGCCGAGGCGCGCAATCAGCGCACGATAGCTGTCGGCATTTTTGCCCTTCAGGTAGTCAAGCATCTTGCGGCGCTGGCTGACCATCTTGAGCAGGCCGCGCCGGGAGTGGTGATCCTTGACGTGGGCCTTGAAGTGACCGGTCAGGTCGTTGATGCGCGCGGTGAGGAGCGCGACTTGCACTTCGGGGGAGCCCGTGTCGCCCTGGGCACGCTGGAAATCGCTAACAACTTTCGCCTTGTCGGCAGTGGTAAAGGTCATGGTTCTTTCACTCAAACGCTGGGTTGGAAAACAGGCGCGGCCCCGGTTTGATAGAGCACTGCACCCGCTGAAAAAAGAGGGCGGATTATATACGAATCAATTTGTTGCAATCAGCCTTTTAGCTGCCAGCCAGCCGTCGGCGGTCACCTCACCCAGACCGATGAATCCCTGTGGTCCGAAGAGACGATATTGGCGGGACGACGCCAATAGTCGGCGCTGGCAGGACGGCGTCCCGGTGACATGGGTCGAGCGAACTGGCTGGCCTTTCAAGATGTGCGCAGCTTCCAGTTCATTCAGTTGAGCAATGGGCAATTCGGCCAACAAGGTATCAGGCGGTTGCAGCAGGCTATCGCGTGCTTCGGCCGGCAATGCTTCGATGGCTTCCAGCGTGATTGCCTGCGTCAGATCCAGCATGCCGACCCGGGTGCGGCGCAAGGCGGCCAGATGCGCGCCGCAGCCAAGTGCGCTGCCGATGTCCGCCGCGAGGGTGCGCACATAGGTGCCCTTGCTGCAGGTAACGGTCAGGTCAAAATTTTCGCCGCGCCAGGCGAGCAGATCAAGCGCGTGGATGGTCACCCGGCGCGGCGTCCGGTCAACCTCGATGCCCTGCCGGGCGAGTTCATAAAGCGGCGTGCCGTCCCGCTTCAGGGCCGAATACATCGGCGGTAGCTGTTCGATTGCTCCCGTGAAGCGGACTAGCACGGCGCGCACCTCGGCCTCTGTCGCCGTGACGGGATGGGTCGCGAGCACCTGGCCCTCGGCATCGGCGGTGGCGGTAACCACGCCCAGCTTCACCGTTGCCAGATAGGTCTTGTCGGCATCCAGCAAGGTGCTGGAAAACTTGGTGGCTTCGCCGAAGCACAGCGGCAACAGCCCGGTGGCGAGCGGATCGAGCGTGCCGGTGTGGCCGGCCTTGGCGGCATTGAACAGCCAGCGGGCTTTTTGCAGCGCGGCGTTCGAACTGATGCCCAATGGTTTGTCGAGCAGCAGCACGCCGTCCACCTTGCGGCGCGGCGCCCGACGCGGTTTATTCACCGTCGGGCTTTTCCAATGCCTGGTCCGACAGGACGGCCGCGTCGATCAGATTCGACAGGCGCGTGCCGCGCTCGACCGAGGCATCGAACACGAAATGGAGTTCGGGGATGTGATGGATATGCAGGCGGCGCCCCAGCTCGCGCCGCAGGAAGCCGGCGGCGTGCGCCAGCCCCTTGGCGATTTCCGGCCCGCGCTCAGGCCCGGCCAGCGAGGTGTAAAACACCTTGGCATGGGTGTAGTCGGGGGAAAGCTCGATGTCGGTGATGGTGACGAGCGGCAGGAGTTGCGCCAGGCGCGGGTCCTTCACCTGCCGTAACAAGTCCACGAGATCGCGGCGGATCTGCTCCGCCACGCGCTCGCCGCGCGCAAAACCCTGCACCTTTTGCCGTCCCGCCATCGCCGACTTTTACAACAGCGCTCGGGCGATTTCCTGAATCTCGAACACTTCGAGATGATCGCCCTCATTGATGTCATTGAAGTTTTTCAGGGACAGACCGCACTCGAAGCCTTCCTTCACCTCGCGCACGTCGTCCTTGAAGCGTTTGAGCGAGTCGAGTTCGCCGGTATGGAGCACCACGTTGTCGCGCAGCAGGCGCACCTTCGCGGAACGTCTGACGACACCCGCGGTCACCATGCAGCCCGCCACCGCGCCGACCTTGGAAATGCGGAACACCTGGCGGATCTCGACCATGCCGATCACGCTTTCGCGCTTCTCGGGCGCCAGCATGCCCGACAGGGCCGCTTTCACCTCATCGACGGCATCGTAGATGACATTGTAGTAACGGATATCGACGCCGAAGTTTTCGGCCGCCTTGCGCGCCCCGGCATCGGCGCGCGTGTTGAAACCGATGATGACGGCTTTCGACGCCTGCGCCAGGTTGACGTCGGACTCGGAAATGCCGCCCACCGCGGCGTGGATGACATTAACCTTGACCTCGTCGGTCGACAGCTTGACCAGGGACTGCGCCAGCGCTTCCTGCGAACCTTGCACGTCGGACTTGATGATCAGCGCCAGGGTCTTGACCTCGCCCTCGCCCATCTGTTCGAAGATGTTTTCGAGCTTGGCGGCCTGCTGCTTGGCCAGCCGCACATCGCGGAACTTGCCCTGGCGGAACAGGGCAATCTCGCGCGCCTTCTTTTCGTCGGCCAGCACCATCGCTTCGTCGCCGGCGGAAGGCACATCGGACAGGCCTTGAATCTCGACCGGAATCGACGGGCCGGCAGACTCAATCGGCCGACCGACTTCGTCGAGCATGGCGCGCACCCGGCCAAACACCTGCCCGCACAGCAACACGTCGCCGCGCCGCAAAGTGCCGGATTGCACCAGCACCGTCGCCACCGGGCCCTTGCCCTTATCCAGGCGCGCCTCGATGACGAGACCCTTGGCGAGCGAGTCCACCGAGGCCTGCAGTTCCAGCACCTCGGCCTGCAACAGGACGTTTTCCAGCAACGCATCGACGCCCTGCCCCGTTTTGGCGGAGACCGGCACGAACGGCACGTCGCCACCATATTCTTCGGGCACCACGCCTTCGGCTACCAGTTCCTGACGGACGCGATCGGGGTTGGCATCGGGTTTGTCGACCTTGGTCAGCGCCACCACCAGCGGCACGTTGGCCGCCTTGGCATGATGAATGGCTTCCTTGGTCTGCGGCATGACACCGTCGTCGGCGGCAACCACCAGAATCACGATGTCGGTCGCCTTGGCGCCGCGCGCGCGCATCGCCGTAAAGGCCGCGTGGCCCGGCGTATCGAGGAAGGTCACCATGCCACGCGGGGTTTCGACGTGGTAGGCGCCGATGTGCTGGGTGAAGCCGCCCGCCGCGCCAGCCGCCACCTTGGCGCGCCGGATGTAGTCGAGCAGCGAAGTCTTGCCGTGGTCGACGTGGCCCATCACCGTCACCACCGGTGCGCGCGGCGACATTGCGGCATCCTTGTGTTCGGCCGGCGCCTCGTCGAGGAAGGCATCCGGATCGTCAAGCTTGGCGGCAAACGCCTTGTGGCCCAGATCCTCGACGATAATCATCGCCGTTTCCTGATCGAGATGCTGGTTGATGGTCACCATCATGCCCATCTTCATCAGCGCCTTGATGACCTCGGTGGCCTTGAGCGACATCTTGTGGGCCAGATCGGCCACCGAGATGGTCTCGGGCACATGCACCTCGCGCACCACCTGTTCGACCTGCTGGGGCGCGGCGCGCTCTTCCTCATGATGACGGCCATGGCGCCCGCCCACTTTGGGACCGCCACGCCAGCCGCCCGTGCCGCCCTTGGTATCGCCGCGCGTCTTGATGCCACCGCCACGACGATTGCGCTCAGCCTCGCTCTTCAGCGTGGCCGCCGATTTGCCGGCATCGGCTTTCTTGCGTGGCGCGGCGGCGGGACTGCCCGCCGGCTTGTGCAAGGTGCCGGAAACGCCGGCGGCATCCGCCGGCGGCGCGGCGGATTTTTTCAGCTCGGCGGCTTCGGCTTGCGCCTGTTGTTGCTGCAAGCGCGCCTCGGCTTCGGCACGGGCCGCGGAGGCCTTGGCTTCACGCGCCAGCTTCTCTTTCAACTCGGCCGCCTGGATCGCGGCAAGCCCGGCCTGACGGCGGGCTTGCTGCTCGCGCAGCGCGGCCTGCGCGGCATCGACAACCACGAAGGGCGCAGCGGGCGCGGCTACGGGAACAGCGGCAGCTACAACCTGCACGTCTGGAACGGCCGGTGCGGCCGGAACGACTTCGACGACTGGCGCCTCGCTGACCGCCTCAGCGACCGCCTCGACGACCGCCTCGGCAACCACCTCGGCTACCACCTCGGCTTCGCGCTTGACGAAGGTGCGCTTCTTGCGCACCTCGACCTGGATCGTCCGGGCCTTGCCCGAGGAATCGGCAGCCTTGATTTCAGAGGTCTGCTTGCGGGTCAGGGTGATCTTCGCCTTGGGCGCGACTTCGCCATGCGATTTCCGCAAAAATTCGAGCAGGTGGGTCTTGTCCTGTTCGGTCAGCGTATCGCTGCTGGTTTGTTTGACCACGCCGGCCCTGGCCAGTTGTTCGATCAGCGCCGTCGGCGGCATTTTCAGCTCCGCGGCGAATTGGGAAACACTCATCTGGGTTGTCATATCGCCTCCTTACTTATTTTCATCGGCGAACCAGTGAGCGCGCGCGACCGTGATCAAAGCCTTGGCCCGCTCCTCGTCAATATCCGTCATTTCCATCAATTCATCCACGGCCAGGTCGGCCAGTCCTTCGCGATTCAACACATCATGCTGGGCGAGCTTCGCGGCCAGCGGCCGGTCCATGCCCTCCAGGTTGAGCAGGTCTTCCGCAACCTTGCCGAGCTCTTCTTCGTTGACGATCGCCTCGGTCAGCAGGATGTTGCGGGCGCGGTCGCGCAATTCGTTGACCGTCGCCTCGTCGAACGCCTCGATTTCCAGCATTTCGGCGAGCGGCACATAGGCCACCTCTTCCAGGGTCGCAAAACCTTCCTGGACGAGAATTTCGGCGACTTCCGCATCCACGTCCAGTTTGTCCATGAACAACTGGCGGGTGCTGGAGGTTTCCTTCTGCTGCTTTTCCTGCGATTCCTCAACCGTCATCAGGTTGATTGTCCAACCCGTCAGTTCGGAAGCCAGGCGCACGTTCTGCCCGCTGCGACCGATAGCAATAGCGAGATTAGCCTCATCGACCACCACGTCCATGCTGTGTTTTTCTTCATCGACGACCAGCGAATTCACTTCGGCCGGCGCCAGCGCGCCAATCACGAACTGCGCCGGATCAGCCGACCACAGCACGATATCGACGCGCTCGCCCGACAATTCATTGGTCACCGCCGTCACCCGCGAACCGCGCATGCCAACGCAGGTGCCGATCGGATCGACGCGCGGGTCGTTCGACTTGACGCCAATCTTGGCGCGCACCCCAGGATCGCGGGCGGCCGCTTTGATCTCCAGCAAGCCGTCCTCGATCTCGGGGACTTCCAGCTCGAACAGTTTCATGATGAACTGCGGCGCGGTGCGCGACAGGATCAATTGCGGACCGCGCGCACTGCGGTCGATCTTCATCAGCCAGGCGCGCACGCGGTCGCCGGGACGCAGGTTTTCTTTCGGGATCATCTGATCGCGCGGCAGCAGCGCTTCGATGCGCCCGGCCTCGACAATCGCGTTGCCGCGTTCCATGCGCTTGATGGTGCCGGTCACCAGATGTTCCTTGCGCGCCAGGAAGTCGTTCAATACCTGCTCGCGCTCGGCGTCGCGAATCTTCTGGAGAATGACCTGCTTGGCCGCCTGGGCGCCAATGCGGCCGAAGTCGATGGGTTCGAGCGCCTCTTCGATGAATTCGTCGATCTGCACGTCGGCAACCTGCTCGCGCGCTTCGGTCAGGCCGATCTGCTGGGCGGGAATTTCAACTTCCTCGTCGTCCAGCACCAGCCAGCGACGGAAGGCTTCGTAGGTGCCGGTTTCACGGTCGATCTCGACGCGCACGTCCGCTTCGTCGTGGATGCGTTTTTTGGTTGCCGAGGCGAGCGCAAGTTCGAGGGCGCCAAAGACGATGTCCTTTTCGACGTTCTTTTCGCGCGCCAGCGCATCGACCAGCATCAGCAATTCACGACTCATTTCAATCTCCCGTTCAAATTCCGAATTCGGTTAAAACTCATTTAAAACTTGGGCACCAGCCGTGCCTTGTCGATATTCTCGAACGCGAATTCGCGTTCTCCTTCGGTCGTGGCAATACGCACTCGACCCTCAGCGCAACCCAGAATCGCGCCGGAAAAGTTTCTCTGGGGGCTTGATGCCCCCTGCGTGCTACTACCTTCTGGAATACGCAGCTTCAATTGCAATTCGTGGCCAATGAAGCGCTCGTAGTCGGCAGGCTTTTTCAGCGGTCGATCCAGGCCGGGCGAGGAAACCTCAAGGCGGTCGTAGTCGATGTTCTCGACCATGAACAAGCGCGACAATTGATGACTGACGGTGGCGCAATCCTCGATCGTCACCCCGCCAGGCTTTGCCCCTGGCTCTTCAGCCGACCCATCAAGCACCGCATCAAATACAACCGGCCGGTCAATAAAAACCCGCAACAACCTCGCCCGCGGACTGGTTTCATAGTCCACGAGTTCATAACCCAACCCTGTCACTGCCTGTTCGATCAACCCTGCCAAATCTGCCATACGCGTCCGGACACCCCAAAAAAAAATGGGCGACTGCCCATTTCTTCATTTCCCGCCTCGCGCACCGCCACCACTAATGTAGCCGTGCGCTGAAAAGTTTTAAATTATACAAGCAGACGGCCCGCCAAGTAAAGCCTGCCAGAGCCAGCCCGGTCAGCTCGCCTGTTCGGCGCTTGCCTCCACGACTTTCAGGGCCTTCAGCAGCGCCTGCACTTCATCGGTCGTCAGTTCGCGGCTTTGTCCGCGCTTCAGGTTGGAGGGCAGGACGATCGGTCCGTAACGCACGCGCATCAGCCGGCTGACGGTGACGCCGACCGCTTCGAACATGCGCCGCACCTCGCGGTTGCGTCCTTCGTCGAGCGTCACGTTGTACCAGTGGTTGGCGCCCTCCCCGCCCGCCGGCCGGAGCCGGATGAACTTGGCCAGGCCGTCCTCGAGTTCGATGCCATCGGTCAATTGCTTCAACGCCGCCTCGCCCACCTCGCCCAGCACGCGCACCGCGTACTCGCGGTCGATGCCATAGCGCGGGTGCATCAGGCGGTTGGCCAGCGCGCCATCGGTGGTGAAGAGCAGCAGGCCGCAGGAATTGAAATCCAGCCGGCCGATGGCGACCCAGCGGCCGCCCCGCAAGCGCGGCAGGGCGTTGAACACGCTGGGGCGGCCCTGCGGGTCGTCGCGCGAGACGATCTCGCCCTCGGGCTTGTGGTAGAGCAGCACGCGCGGCGTGCGCAGGGCGAAGTGCAGATTGACGAGCCGGCCACCCACCTTGACCTTGTCGGTGGGAGAAATCCGCTGCCCCAGATGCGCCGGCTCGCCATTGACGGCGATGCGACCGGCGGCGATCCATTCTTCGATCTCGCGGCGCGCGCCCAGGCCGGCGTCGGCCAGCGCCTTTTGCAGCTTGACGGTCGGCAGTTCAGCGGCGCCCGGCGCTTGATGCGCCGACCTCTGGGCTTGATGCGCCGACTTCCCCGCTGGGCGCGCCGGCTGCTCAGGCCGTGCCGGCGCTCTGAAAGGCGTCGCTTTGCGCGGTGCCGGCTTCGTTGTCGACGCGCTCGTTGGTCCGCGGTTCGTCGGACGCTGCGGCGAGCGTGATTTGAGGTGCTGCGAGGATTTCGGCGGGGGTTTCGGTGGGTTGGGCATCAATCATCCGTTCAATCTCGGCCAGCGGCGGCAATTCGGACAGGCTGCGCAGGCTCAAGTCATCAAGAAACTTGCGGGTTGTAGCATACAGCGCGGGGCGGCCGGGCGAATCGCGGTGGCCGACGGCATCCACCCAGCCGCGCCCTTCCAGCGTTCTGATCACGTTGGGCGACACGGCAACGCCGCGAATGTCCTCGATGTCACCGCGCGTCACCGGCTGACGGTAGGCGATGATCGCCAGCGTTTCCATGACGGCGCGCGAATATTTCTGCGGCTTTTCGTTCTTCAGGCGGTCGAGAAAACCCTGATATTCCGGCCGGGTCTGAAACCGCCAGCCCGACGCAAGTCGCACCAGTTCCACGCCGCGATCCGCCCAGTCGCGGCGCAAATCGTCCAGCAGGGTACGCCAGGTGTCATCATCGAAGGGCTCGTCGAAGAGTTTTTTCAGCTCGGCCAGGGACAGCGGCTCGGCGGCCGCCAAGAGCGCCGTTTCGAGGACGCGCTTGTAGTCTTCAGGCTTGTAGAGTTGCAGCATCGCTTAATTTTACATAGATCGGTGCCAGCGCTTCGCTCTGGGTCAGTTCGACGAGACGCTCGCGCGACAGTTCGAGGATGGCCAAAAAGCTCACCACCAGGCTGGCCAGGGTGCTGTGCGCGCCGCCGGCTTCAAACAGGTCGTCGAAAACAACGTAGTTACGGCCCTGCAGCCGGCGCAGGATCAGCCCCATGTGTTCGCGCACCGAGAGTTCCTCGCGCTGGATGCGGTGATGCCGGTGCATCTTGGCCTGCTTCATCAGCGCCAGCCAGACCACCTGCAAATCATGCACGCTGACTTCCGGCGCATGCGCGACAACCTGGTCGGCGATCCACACCGAGGCCCATTCGTAATCGCGATGCGCCTGCGGCAGGGCATCGAGCCGGGCGGCCGCCTGCTTCATCCGTTCGTACTCCATCAGGCGGCGCACCAGTTCGGCGCGCGGATCCTCTGGCTCACCCCCGTCGGTGCGGGGCGGACGCGGCAGCAGCATGCGCGCCTTGATCTCGATCAGCATCGCCGCCATCAAGAGGTAGTCGGCGGCCAGTTCCAGGTTGGTACGCCGCATGGCTTCGACATATACGAGGTATTGCGCCGTCAGCGGCGCCATCGGAATATCGAGGATGCTGAGGTTGGCCTTGCGGATCAGGTACAGCAGCAGGTCGAGCGGCCCCTCGAAGGCGTCGAGAATGATTTCCAGCGCGTCGGGCGGAATGTAGAGATCGCGCGGCATTTCCGGAAACGGTTCGCCGTAGAGCATGGGCACATGAGCCGTCCCCATCAACGCGGTGGATCCGGCTGGCGCCGTCCCGCCAGCGCCGACTTTTGGCGTTGGCGGGACGCCCAGCCCACCGCCAGCGCCGACTTTTGAAGCATCCTCAGAGATCATCATGACACCGTGTAAGCGGCCGTGCCGACCGCGATCAGGGCTTCCTGGTCGTTGAACAGTTCCATGCGCGTCACGGCCACCTTGTTGCCGGTGCGCAGCGGAAAACCGCGCGCCAGAAACCATTCACCCGTGCCCGGACGCAGATAGTCGATGCGCAGGTCGATGGTGCCGATGCGTGAAAAGCGCTCCACCACCTCGGCGACCGGCTTGCCCTGCAATTTTTTCTGCACGCCGAGAAAGGCCACCAGCCCGCCAGTGACATCGAGCACCGACGAGATCACGCCGCCATGCAGGATGTTGCGGATGTAGTTGCCGACCAGTTCAGGTCGCATGGCGAAGCGCAGTTCCGGTTGGTCGTGATGCAGCGACAGCAACTCGATGCCGAGAATCCGGTTGAAGGGCATGCGCTCGAAAAAGCTCTCGCGGATGATCGCGAGCAGTTCCGCTTCGTCGGCCGGGACGGTTTCAACAATCTTTTTCACGAATAATCGAGCCCGATGGCCTCGCGCACATCGCGCATGGTGTCCGTTGCCAGTTTTCTGGCTTTTTCGCAACCGTCGGCGATGATGCTCTTCACCAGTTGCGGGTCTTCCGCATACATGCGGGCGCGCTCCCGCATCGGCTCCTGTTCCTTCAACACGCCCTCGATCACCGGCTGCTTGCATTCGATGCAGCCAATGCCGGCGGAACGACAGCCCTGTTGCACCCAGTCCCGGACCGCGTCATTCGAATATATCTGGTGAAACTGCCAGACCGGACATTTGTCGGGATCGCCGGGATCGGTGCGGCGCACCCGTTGCGGATCGGTCTGCATGGTGCGAATCTTCTTTTGCACCGCTGCCGCGTCTTCGCGCAGCGCAATGGTGTTGCCGTAGGATTTCGACATTTTCTGGCCGTCCAGCCCGGGCATGCGAGACGCATGGGTCAGCAATGCGCCGGGTTCGGCAAGGATCATCTTGCCGCCGCCTTCGAGATAACCGAACAGCCGCTCGCGGTCGCCATGCGAGAGGCTTTGCGCTTCATCGAGCACGGCGTGGGCCTGTTCGAGCGCGTCGGCTTCGCCTTTTTCCTGATAGCGGATACGCAACTCCTCGTAAAGCCGGGCGCGCTTCGTGCCGAGCTTTTTCACCGCCTCCTTCGCCTTCTCCTCGAAGCCCGCCTCGCGTCCGTAGAGGTGATTGAAACGCCGCGCGATCTCGCGAGTAAATTCGATATGCGGCACCTGGTCGTCGCCCACCGGCACCTTGTCGGCGCGGTAGATCAGGATGTCGGCGGCCTGCAGCAGCGGGTAGCCGAGGAAGCCGTAGGTCGTCAGATCCTTGTGGCTCAACTTTTCCTGCTGATCCTTGTAGGTCGGCACGCGCTCCAGCCAGGAAAGCGGCGTCATCATCGACAGCAGCAGATGCAGTTCGGCATGCTCGGGCACCCGCGACTGAATGAAGATGGTCGCCTGCGCGGGATCGACGCCGGCGGCGAGCCAGTCGACCACCATGTCCCAGGTGTTCTGCGTGATCGTGCCCGGCTCGTCATAAGCCGTCGTCAGCGCATGCCAGTCGGCGACAAAGAACAGGCAGGGGTACTCATGCTGGAGCTTGATCCAGTTTGCCAGCACCCCATGGTAGTGGCCCAGATGCAGACGCCCGGTGGGGCGCATGCCGGAGAGAACTTTTTCAGCGAACATTGTTGGCAAATGAGTTGGAAAATGGGTCAGAGAAAAAACAGCGCTTTGATGAGAGAAAGAAACACCCGCAAGAGCGGTGTCAGGATATCTTGGAGCACGCCCAGAAACAGCAGCGCGAGCAGGATGAAGAAGCCATACGGCTCGACCCGGGCCAGGCGCCAGGCGACGCCGTGCGGCAACAGGCTCACCGCAATGCGCCCGCCGTCGAGCGGCGGAATCGGCAGCAGATTCAGGAGCATCAGCACCGCATTGACGGTGATCCCGGCGCGACACATCTCCGCCAGCGGCAGACTATACGCATTAACCGGCATCACGACCGCCAGCTTGAGCAGCAGCGCCCATGCGCATGCCATAAAGAGGTTCGCGCCCGGCCCGGCGGCGGCCACCCAGAACATGTCCTGCTTGGGTCGCCGCAGGCGGCCAAAATTGACCGGCACCGGCTTGGCCCAGCCAAACAGAAACGCGCCCTTGCTGACAAACAGGATCAGGGCCGGCACCAGCAGGGTACCGATCATGTCGATATGCTTGACGGGGTTCAGCGTGATTCGCCCCATCTGCCAGGCGGTCGGATCGCCAAAGTGACGCGCCGCATAGCCGTGCGCCGCTTCGTGCAGCGTGATGGCGAAGATCACCGGCAGGGCGTAGATCGCCAGCGTCTGAATAATGTTTTCCATGGCAGCGCCGGATTCTAGCCTCTCGCCGGGCCGCCCCAAGAGAGGCGACGCCCCCCTGTGGGGGGCAGCGAAATGAATTTATGAGCGTGGGGGGCCATTATTCGACGCCCAGCCCGAAGGGCTTCAACGGCCCGCAACCGGCCCGAATCAACTCGGGGGCGCCGCCCACCAGATTGATGACGGTCGTCATGCCACCGCCGCAGGGTCCGGCGTCGATCACCACATCGACCAACTTGTCCAACCGCTCACGAATTTCTTCGGCATCGCACAAGGGCTCGGCTTCGTCCGGCAGGATCAGCGTCGAGCTCAGGATCGGCTCGTCGAGTTCGGCCAGAAGCGCCAGCACCAGCGGATGATCCGGCACGCGCAGGCCGATGGTCTTGCGTTTGGGATGCAGCACGCGGCGCGGCAGTTCCTTGGTGCCTTCGAGAATGAAGGTGTAGCTGCCCGGCGTGGCCGCCTTGAGCAGGCGGTATTGCGCGTTATCGACCCGCGCATAGGTGGCGATTTCCGACAGATCACGGCACATGATCGTGAAATGGTGACGCTCATCCACGCCGCGAATGCGCCGGATGCGATCCAGCAGCGCGGCGTCGCCCAGATGTCCGCCCAGCGCATAGGCCGAATCGGTGGGGAACACCGCCAAGCCGCCCCGGCGCATGATCTCCGCCACTTGACTGATCAAACGCGGCTGCGGATTCTTGGGATGGATTTCAAAAAATTCCGTCATCAGTTCCACTCATCCCACACTGTTTTCAGATCAGGTGGCAAAACCGCCGTGCGGCCCAGGTCGATATAACTCTCGCCCGGCCCATGAAAATCCGAGCCGCGCGAGGCGAGAAAACCGAACTCGCGGGCGATGCCGGCGAACTCGCGCACTTCGTCCGCGTTGTGGGAACCGGAAATCACCTCGATACCCTGTCCGCCGAGTTCCTTGAAAGCCACAAACAGTTCGCGCCGCTCCGTTGCTGTCAGTCTATAACGCGCGGGATGGGCGATGACCGCCACGCCGCCGGCCGCCTTGATCCAGTCCAGCGCTTCGGGCAGCTCCGCCCAGGCGTGGCTGACATAGCCGGGCTTGCCCTTCGCCAGCCAGTGCTCGAACACGGTTTTGACGTCTTTGGCAAAGCCGCGCTCGACGATGTAGCGGGCAAAATGCGAGCGCGAAATCAGCGCCGGATTGCCGGCATATTTGATTGCGCCCGCGTAGGCGCCGTCGATGCCGACCTTTGCCAGCTCCTCCGCCATGCGCCCGGCGCGCTCATCACGACCACTCCTCACCCGCGCCAGACCGGCGACCAACGCGGGATGGCGATGATCGAAGTTGAGACCGACGATATGCACGGTCTGGTCGTCGCCCCATGACACCGAGATTTCGGTGCCGGTAACGAAGCGCAAGCCCGCTGCGGCGGCTGTCTGCCGCGCCTCATCCAGACCGGCAATTTCGTCGTGATCGGTCAGTGACAGCAGGTCGACCCCGTTCGCGCGGGCACGTTCCACCAGCGCGGCGGGCGACAGCAAGCCGTCGGAGACATT
>JAUSBB010000198.1 GCA_030652245.1 Rhodocyclaceae bacterium
AATCGCGGATCAGGGCGCGGGTCAGGCGGGCCAGGTCTTCCACCGTCGTCATGTGCGCGGGATCGGGCAGGCCGGTGGCATTGACATAGTTCGTGTTGGCGAGCCCGAGACGGCGCGCCTCGGCGTTCATCAAGCCGGCGAAGGCTTCCTCGGTGCCGGCGACGGCTTCGGCCAGCGCAATGCTGGCATCATTGCCAGACTGGATGACCATGCCATGCAGCAGTTCATCGACGGTCACCGGCCGGTTGGGCTCGATGAACATGCGCGAGCCGATCGCCTTCCAGGCCTTTTCGGAAACCGGCACGACCTGATCGCGCCGGAGCTTGCCATCCCGCAGGGCGGCATGGACGAGATAGGACGTCATGATCTTGGTCAGCGACGCCGGCTCGACCTTCTGGCCGGGATTTTGCGCGGCGAGCACCTGGCCCGTGCCGTGATCGATCAGCAACCAGGCGCGCGCGGCCAGGGCAGGGGGCGGCTCGCTGGCCTGGGCGGTGAAAGTGAACAGGCTCAGCAGGGCGAGTAGAACAGGCAGGAAAGGCATTCAGGTGACAGGGGTCAGGTTACAGGGGTCAGTGATTATAGGCGGCGCTTTGCGCCGCAAACTTTCACTGTTACCTGTTACCTGTTACCTGTTACCTGTCACCTGTAACCTGACCCCTGACCAGTACGCTGGGCAGATCGAACGCCGTTTTCAATTGTTCGGCGATGCGCCGGGCTTCGCCGACATCGGCCCAGGGGCCGAGTTGCAGGCGGTGGAGGTTGCCGGCGCTTCTGACCTGCAACCGCTCGCCCAGATCGCCCAGGGTGCTGGCGAGCCGCGCCCTGAGCGATTCGGCGTTGTCGCGGTTGCCGAAGGCGCCGAGTTGCAGATAGTGGCCGCCTTTTTCGACGATGTCCTGCAACACGCTGGCTTGCTCGGGCGGGCGGGTTGGGTTGGGCGGGGTGGGCGCGGGGTCGGCCGCCGCCACCTGGAGCGGTGCGGGCGGTGTGGATGGCGTGAACGCACTGGCCAACACGCTCTCCACGATCACCGTGCCGCTGCCGTTTTCGACGATACCGAGCTTCCAGGCCGCCGCGTAGGAAAGGTCGATCACCCGGTCGTGCAGGAAGGGGCCGCGGTCATTGACGCGCAGCACCACCGATTTGCCGGTTTCCGGCCCGCCGTTTAGCCCGCTGTTTAGCCGAGTGACGCGCACGTAGGAAGGGATCGGCAGCGTCGGATGCGCGGCTGTCATGCCGAACATGTCATAGGGCTCGCCGCTCGAAGTTTTCTGGCCGTGGTAGCGCCGCCCGTACCAGCTCGCCACCCCCTGCTGGCGGAAGGGCTGGTGCCGGGTCGCCGGCACATAGTCGCGCCCGAAGACCACATAGGGGCGATTGGCGAAACGATGCAGGGGCTCGGCACGCGGCACGGCATCCGCAAGCGCGGTCAGATCGACGGCGCTATTTTCGAGCGGACCATCGTCAAGATAAAAGCCGCCGCCACGTTTGGCCGCGACCGGCTTTTTGTCCTGAAAAGTCGGCGCTGGCAGGACGGCGACCGGAGCCGCACCCGTGGTTTCGACGACGGGTTTGGGCGGCTGACCGCCGCAGGCGGCGAGCAGCAATAGTGCGAGGAGAGAAAGTCGGTATTTCACTTTTGAACCAGCATGCGGTTTTTGTGGATCGACATCAATATCCCCACGCCCAGCATCAGCGTCACCAGCGCGGTGCCGCCGTAACTGATGAAAGGCAGCGGCACGCCCACCACCGGCAGGATGCCCGATACCATGCCGATGTTGACAAAGGCATAGGTGAAAAAGATCAGCGTGATGGCGCCGGCCACCAGTCGCGCAAAGAGGTTCGCGGCCTTGACGGCGATCGAAAGGCCGCGGCCGATCAGGAACGCGTAGAGCACGATCAGCGCCAGGTTGCCCAGGAGGCCCAGCTCCTCGGCATAGACGGCAAAGATGAAGTCGGTGTGCCGCTCGGGGATGAATTCGAGCTGCGCCTGCGTGCCCTGGCCCCAGCCCTTGCCGAGGATGCCGCCGGAACCGATGGCGATGGTCGACTGGATGATGTGGAAGCCCTTGCCAAGCGGGTCCTTCTCGGGGTCGAGCAGCATCAGGATGCGTTGGCGCTGATAATCGTGCAGCATGGTCCAGGCGAAGGGCGCGGCGGCGGCGGCTGTGGCTATCAGTCCAAATATCACCTTCCACGGCAGCCCGGCCAGAAAGATGACATAAAAGCCGGCGGCGAAGACCAGGATGGAGGTGCCCAGGTCGGGCTGCCTGACGATCAGCGCCACGGGAATCAGCAGGATGATCGTGGCGATGGCGTAATCCTTCAGCCGCAGCATGGCTTCGTGCTTCTGGAAATACCAGGCCAGCATCAACGGCATGGCGATCTTCATGAGTTCCGAGGGCTGGACACGGATGAAGCCCAGGTCCAGCCAGCGCCGCGCGCCCTTCGAGATGTCGCCGAACAGGGCCACGCCGACCAGCAGCAGCAGGCCAAAGACATACAGCGGCGGCGCCAGCGCCATCAGTCGCTGTGGCGGTATCTGGGCGGCGATGCGCATCACGATCAGCGCCACGGCGACATGGGCAAGCTGTGTCCCCATGCGCGCCGGCGAAGCGCTGGCCATGCTGATCAGCGCGACCAGCAGCAATAGCCCGACCAAACCCATCAGCGGGCCGTCGATGGGAGCGATAAATTTTCGCCATGCCTCTCGCAACATCATTCCTCCGCGGCGTCGTCCGCCGGCGCCATGCCCTTGGGCAGCTTGCCGAGCAGGTAGTAGTCGAAAACCTGGCGGGCGATCGGCGCGGCGGCCTGGGCGCCGAAGCCGCCGTTTTCGACCAGTACCGCGAGGGCGATTTTCGGCTGGTCGGCCGGCGCATAGGCGATGTACAAGGAGTGGTCGCGCAGCTCCTGCTTCGTTCCGTGGCGCTTATATTCCGCGCCCTTGAGGGAGTACACCTGCGAGGTGCCGGTCTTGCCGGCGGAGACATAACCGGCGCCGGCAAAGGCGCGCGTGCCGGTGCCTTCGATGTTGACCCCGACCAGCGCCCGCTTGATCACGTCGACGTTCGCCTGCTTCCACCCCAGCGATTTCAGGGGCTGCGGTTCGATCGGCGTTTGCGTTCCGGTCTTCGTGTCGGTGATGTGCTTGACCAGGTGCGGGCGAAACATCACGCCGTCATTGGCCACCGTGGCGATGGCCTGGGCGAGCTGGATCGGCGTGTAGGCGTTGTAGCCCTGGCCAATGCCGACGGAAATGGTCTCGCCGGCATACCATTTTTGCTGCTCGGGTTTCTTGAAGCGCTTCTTTTTCCAGGCCGTCGAGGGCAGCACGCCTTCCGATTCGCCCTCGATATCCACGCCGGTGCGTTTCCCCAGGCCGATGCTGCCCATGAAGGCGGCGATGTTGTCGATGCCCATGTCATTGGCCAGATGGTAGT
>JAUSBB010000004.1 GCA_030652245.1 Rhodocyclaceae bacterium
GTCATTCATTTTTTCGTACTGAGCGGCTTCGGCACCGAGCAGTTCGTTGGCATCGAGCGCGAACCACGCTTCGATGCCGCCCTGCGTCACGCGCTGGGCAACCGCTTCGACCAGTTCCAGCGTGCGCGGATGCGGTTCGCCCGTTTCCTTGTGGAGGAAGAAAGGAATCGGCACGCCCCAGTTGCGCTGGCGCGAGACGCACCAGTCGGGACGGTTGGCGATCATGGCGTGCAGGCGAGCCTGGCCCCACGCGGGGAAAAACTCGGTGGCATTGATGGCGGCGAGAGCGGCTGTGCGCAAGGTCTCGCCCTCGCTCGGCTTTCTGTCCATCCCGACGAACCACTGCGTCGTGGCACGGTAAATGGTCGGCGTCTTGTGGCGCCAGCAGTGCATGGTGCTGTGCGTGATCTCGCCGCTGGCCAGGAGACAGCCGACTGCGGCGAGTTTCTCGACAATCTGCGGGTTGGCCTTCCAGATATTGAGACCGCCAAAGAAGGGCAGGCTCTCGGCAAAGCGGCCGTCGCCTTGCACCGGCGTCAGAATTTCGTCGTTCTGCATGCCGGCGCGCTTGCAGGAATCGTAGTCTTCGACGCCATAGGCCGGCGCGCTGTGCACAATGCCGGTGCCCGTGTCGAGCGTGACGTAATCGCCCAGAAACACGGTCGAGGCGCGCTCATAAAGCGGGTGGCGGAAAACCATGCGGTCGAGCGCGATGCCACGGCAGGCGCCCAGCACCCGGCCTTCCAGTCCGTAGCGCGCCAAAGCCTGCGCCCGCAACTCGGCGGCGAGGATCAGCAGGCCTTGCGTGGTTTCGACCAGTTCATAGACAAATTCAGGATGGACGTTGAGCGCCTGATTGCCAGGAATAGTCCAGGGGGTCGTCGTCCAGATCACGGCATAAACGGTTTGCTCCGGCAGCGCACTGACGTCGAAAGCGGCGGCAAGGCGGCCGCGCTCGGCAACATCGAGGGGGAAAGCGACGTCAATCGCCGGCGATTTCTTGTCGGCGTATTCCACCTCGGCCTCGGCCAGCGCCGAGCGGCAATCGAAGCACCAGTTGACCGGCTTCAGCCCCTTGAACAAATAGCCGCGCCGATACATTTCGCCGAGTGCGCGAATTTCGTCAGCCTCGGTGCGATATTCCATCGTCTTGTAGGGATGTTCCCAGTCACCGAGCACGCCCAGCCGGATGAAATCCTTTTTCTGTCGTTCGATCTGCACCTCTGCATAGCCGCGGCAGTGCGCGCGCGCCTCCCCGGCGGGCAGGTGCTTGCCGTGGGTCTTTTCGATCTGGTGCTCGATGGGCAGGCCGTGGCAGTCCCAGCCGGGGATGTAAGGCGCGTCGAAACCGGCCAGCGTCTTGGAGCGAACGATGATGTCCTTGAGAATCTTGTTGACCGCGTGGCCGATGTGGATGTCGCCATTGGCATAAGGCGGGCCGTCGTGCAGTACGAAGCGCGGGCGGCCTTTGCTCGCTTCACGGATTTTCTGGTAAAGCTGTTTTTCCTGCCAGTCCTTGATCCAGCCCGGTTCGCGGCGAGCCAGGTCGCCGCGCATCGGGAAGGGCGTGTCGGGCATGTTGAGGGTTTTACGGTAGTCAGCCATGAGAGTTGCCTGCAAAGTAATCCTGGGTCGCCGCGACATCGCGAGCGATTTGCGCGGTGAGCGCTTCGAGTGAATCGAACTTGGCCTCGTCGCGCAGCTTGTGCAGCAGATGCACGGTGAGATGCGCGCCGTAGATTTCCTGGTCGAAGTCAAACAGGTGGATTTCAAGCACTGGACGCAATCCGGCGCCCAGCGTCGGCCGCACGCCGAGGCTGGCTGCGCCGGGCAGATGACGCTTGTCGATACCGGAGACCGTTGCGGCGAACACGCCGGTCAGCGCGACGCGTTTCCTCTTGAGTTGAATGTTGGCGGTCGGCCAGCCCAGTTTGCGGCCGATCTTGCCACCATGCACGACGCGGCCGGCAATGCTGTAAGGACGGCCCAAGAGGCGTGCCGCATGTTCGAGATCGCCGGCACCGAGGGCATCGCGCACGGCGGAACTGGAAACGCGCTCGCCGTTGATTTCGATGGTGTGCATGGCTTCGACGCCAAAACCGTGTTGCTGCCCCGCCGCGGCAAGCATGGTGAAATCGCCGGCGCGCCCCTTGCCGAAGCGGAAGTCGTCGCCGATGATGAGATGGCGTACGGCCAAGCCTTGCACCAGCACGCGGTCAATGAATTCCTGCGCCGACAATCCCGCCAATTTGCGGCTGAAGTGCAGCAGAAAAACTTCTTCGATGCCACAAGAGTCAAGCAGCGCCAGCTTTTCGCGCAAGGACGTCAGCCGCGCTGGCGCCTGATCGGGCGTGAACAACTCGCGCGGATGCGGCTCGAAGGTCATCACCGCCGGCGGCAGATTCAGGCGCCGGGCGTGGGCGGTCAGGCGTTCGAGCAGCGCGCGGTGCCCCAGGTGCAGGCCGTCGAAATTGCCGATGGCGAGCACGCGGGAGGAGGACGCCTGCGCAGGAATGGTTCGATAAAGCCGCATCGCTGTTGCCGTGGGAAGAAACGGCAGATTGTATCAGTCGAGCCGGGCAATCTTTGACCGCGCCACCGGCGGATTCTGCGCGAAGTAACGCCGGATGCCGGCCAGCAGCGCATTGGCCATCTTGTCCTGATAAGCGTCGTCAACCAGGCGCGCTTCTTCTTCGGGGTTGGAGATGAAGGCGGTCTCGACCAGGATCGAGGGAATATCCGGCGCTTTCAGCACGGCGAAACCGGCCTGCTCGACATGCGGCTTGTGCAGGGTATTGATATCGCCGATCTGGTTCAACACGGCGCGGGCGAGCTTGAGGCTGTCATTCAGGGTCGCGGTTTGCGACAGGTCGAGCAGGGTGCGGGCCAGGTGCGGATCTCTGACACCGAAGTTCACGCCGCCGACCAGGTCGGCCGAGTTCTCCCGGTTCGCCAGCCAGCGCGCCGCCGAGCTCGATGCACCGTTTTCCGAGAGCACGAACACCGAGGAACCGCGCGCGGTCGGCTTGATGAAGGCGTCGGCATGCACCGAGACGAACAGGTCGGCGCGCACCCGCCGCGCCTTGGCGACACGCTGGTTGAGCGGAATGAAGTAGTCGCCGTCGCGCGTCAGGAGCGCCCGCATGTTGGGCTCGGCGTCGATCTTTGCCTTCAGGCGGCGGGCAATGGCCAGCGTCACATGCTTTTCATAACTGCCGCCGCGCCCGATCGCACCGGGATCTTCGCCGCCGTGGCCGGGGTCGATCACCACGGTCACCAGGCGCTGGATGTCTGGCTGCTCCGCTTGCCGGGGCGGTTTCTGGCCGGACTGCCAAGGCGCGGAGTCGCGGTGTTTTTCGAGCAAGTCCATCAGCGGATCGGGTGGCTCGGCGGGATAGAGGTCGAGCACCAGCCGATGGCTGTTTTCGCCCACCGGCTTCAAGCTGAATATCTGCGGCTTTACCTCGCCCTTCAACTCGATAACCAGGCGCACCACGTCGGGCTTGAAGCGGCCGGCGCGGATCAGGCGAATCTGCGGGTCGGATTCGAGAATCTTGCCCGGCAGACTGGCGAGCACCGAGTTGAATTCGACCCCTTCGATGTCGACGACCAGCCG
>JAUSBB010000009.1 GCA_030652245.1 Rhodocyclaceae bacterium
ATGTTTTCCATTTACGGCATGTCCGGGCCGGTCTTCAGAGGCTCGCTGGAAGAACTCAAGCGGGTGCGCCAGCTCCACAGCTTGCGCGCGGTGCGTCCCATCGCCAAAGAGGGCGAAGAACCCGGCGTTGGGGTGATGGCGAGTCCTCCCCGCGCGGAGGCGATCCGCGCCTACCAGGAAATGATTCATCACGATCAGGAACGCGGCCCGCTCTATCATGCCGACCAGGTCATGCAGCGCCAGGTCATCACCGTCGCCGCCGGCGACGATGTAGCGCAGGCTTGGCGGACCCTGCGCGATCACCATATCCACCAGGCGCCCGTGCTCGACGATGGAACGCGGTTGGTCGGCATTGTCAGCGAGCGCGACCTGCTGACCGCGATCAATATCGACGCCGGGCAGATCGTCGAATCCCTCAGCCGGCAGGTGCGCGATGTCATGACCACTCCGGTGGTCACCACCACGCCACAGACCGACATCCGCCTCATCGCCACCGTCATGCTTGAGCAGGACGTCGCCGGCGTGCCGATCACGGACGCCGGCGGGCGCCTGATCGGTTTCCTCTCGCGCAGCGACATCCTGCGGGCGGTGGTCACCGATCCGCCATTGAGCCTGTGGCGCTAATTCCAAATAAGTCCCGCCCCGATCGGTTTTAGCCGAATTAGCAATACCTGATAGATCTATCCGTTTGGGAATACCCGGCAAGTCCTTTTGTCACTTAAACTGGCCGCCTGAATATCCATGTCAATAGCAAGGAGATTGCCCGTGAAATCCCCCCCCTGCATTCTGGCAACCACCGACCTGCTCGACGCCACGCGACCTGCTGTGGACAGGGCATTTCGTCTGGCGGCGGAAACCGGCGCGCAACTTGGCTTGATGCATATCCTGCGCCAGCGCACCACCGACGAATTGCGTAAATTGCTCGGCAAGGAATCCGGCGAAGTCGAGGCGCGACTCCGCGAGCAGGCTCAGGCGGACCTGGAAAAACTGGCTGCCGAACTCGGGCAAAAACACGGGGTCTCGGCCAATCTCCATCTGGCGAGCGGCAAACTGCTGCAATCCATCATCGAGCAGGCCGACGCCATTGACGCCGACCTGCTGGTGTTTGGTTCGAACGGTGGCGATTTTCTGGTCAGCTCGACGGCCTCACGGCTGCTGCGCCTGACCAAGTTGCCGATTCTGGTCGTCAAGCGCCCCCCGCAGGACCTCTACCGCTGTGTGCTCGCCCCGCTCGACTTCTCTCCTGGCTCGGCAACCGCCCTGCATCTGGCACGCGAACTCGCCCCACAGGCCAACTTCACCCTGCTGCATGCCTTCGAATCGCCCTTCGACTGCCAGTTGCGACATGCCGGTCTCACGGACGCCGTGATCCAGCAACTGCGGGGTAACGCAAAAGTGGATGCGCAACAACAACTTGAATCATTCGCCGCCATGGTGTCTGGCCCGACTGAAACGAAACTGCTCCCCTCGCAGTGCGATGCCGCGCAATGCATCATCGATCAAGAACAGGCGCAGCACTGCGATCTCATCGTCATGGGCAGGCACGGCGCCAACATGGTCGAGGAATTCCTGCTCGGCAGTGTGACCAAGCAGGTGCTGGCCGAATCGCATGGCGACGTGCTGGTCGTGGCATGAAATCCATTGACCAGCCCCGGCTGGCCATTTACGGAAACTGAAATCACCTTTTTTAAGAGAAAACATGGCTGACATTCCGATGGAAGAACACCCCGAAGCCCTGGCAAAGTCGAACAAGTCGATACTCGCCGGCGTCCTGGTAGCCCTGGCGGCCGGTCTTTTCATTTACGCCCTGCCCACCCCCGAGGGATTATCTCCGGTCGGACACCGCTATCTGGCCCTCCTGGTCACGATCATCATCCTCTGGGTCTCCGAGGCGCTGCCCATCGGCGTCACCGGTCTGCTGGCCGGCGCCAGCCTGATCCTGTTCCAGATCCAGCCCGCCGCCAAAGCCTGGGAACCGTTTGCCAATCCGGCGGTGATGTTCGTCCTGATGATCATGATGTTCGGCATCATCCTCGACGAGGCCGGCGTGGCAAAACGCATCCTGCATATCATCATCAAGACAGCGGGAACCAATGTCAAAAAACTGAGCCTGGTGCTGGCGATTTCCTCCGCCTATCTGTCGGCGTTTTTTCATGACGCCACAATCACCATCATTCTCCTGTTCAGCTTTCTACCGGTATTTGCCGCGATGGGCATCACGCCATCGCGCAGCAATAGTCTCTCCAAGTTTTTTGTCATCCTGATTCCGCTGTCCGCCTCGGCAGGCGGATTCGGCTCGCTGCTCGGCGGGGGGCGCAACCCGGTGATGGTGGCCAAATTGCAGACAATGACCGGCTATGAAATGGGCTTCCTCGAATTTGCCAAGTGGAACCTGCCCCTGGTGCTGATTCCGGCCATCGCCACCTGGGCCATTTGCTACCTGGTCTTCCGGCCGGAGATCAAGCATCTGCCGGCATCGATCACCGCCGAAGCACTGCCGCCCATGAACCTCAAACAGAAAGGGGTGGTCACCTTCTTCGCGCTGGCTTTTGCCCTGTGGGCCATCACGGACATCACCAAGGTCCATTACAGCGTGGTCGCGGCCGGTGCGCTGGCGCTGATCTTCGGCTTCCGGCTGGTCAGCTTCGACATCGTGTTCAAGAAATTCCCCTGGGAATCCTGGCTGGTGTTCGGCGCGGGCGTGGCCATGGGCCTGGCCATGCTGGATTCGGGAGCGGGTAAATGGGTTGCGGGTAAATTCATCCCGATGCTGGAAGGTCAGAACTGGATGGTGGTGTTCGCCGGATCGGGTTTCCTGGGCTCGGTGATGTCCAGCTTCATGTCCAATTCAGCAGCCACCGCCCTCACCCTGCCGATCACGATTCCGATGGCTCAGTCGATGGGCATCCCGGAAGCCGCGATTGCGCTCTCGGCGCCGATTTCGACCTCGTTCATCATGCTGGTGATCGGTTGCCCGCCGACGATCATTGCCTACAGCACCGGGTATTTCAGCCAGATGGACTTCATCAAGGTCGCCGTGCCCTGGTCGATCATGTGCATCCTGCTGGTCACCCTGTCGGCGGCGATCTACTGGCCACTGATGGGTTTCGAGGGACTGCAGTTGCTGGGACTCAAATGATGTAACGCCGTAAGTGATCCAAACCCAGAAACGCCGCTTTTGCGGCGTTTCTCTTTACAGGGTAAAAGTCGGCGCTGGTGAGACGGCGCCCTGTCGTAAAAGCGTTCTCCAAACGCTCTGCTAACATGCGCGCTCTTTTCGTGCGCCCGTTTCGGACGTACGGGTTGCCTCCGGGACTCCAGTGAAAATCTTCTCTCCCTTATATCGCCGCGCCATGATCTGGTCCCGGCATCCGCACGCCCCCTGGTATCTGGGCGGAATGAGTTTCGCGGAATCGTCGTTCTTTCCGGTACCACCCGATGTCATGCTGGCGCCGATGTGCCTCGCCAACCCCAGGCGGGCCTGGTGGCTCGCCCTGCTGACGACGCTGACATCGGTGGCGGGCGGACTCTTCGGTTATGCCATCGGCTTCTTCGCCATCGACGCCCTGCTGCCCTGGTTGCAGGCAAGCCACTACTGGGAGGCATATCAAACGGCCGTCGCGTGGTTTGGCGAGTGGGGTTTCTGGGCGGTTTTCGTCGCCGGTTTCTCACCCATTCCCTACAAGGTCTTCACCATCGCCGCCGGCGCACTGTCAATGGCACTGCTGCCCTTCGCCATCGCTTCGGCGATCGGGCGTGGGGCAAGATTTTTCATGGTCGCCGGCCTGATGGCCTGGGGCGGCGCACGCATGGAAGCGGCCCTGCACCGCTATGTCGACCGCCTGGGCTGGCTGACCGTCGCGCTGGTCGCGATGGCGGTGCTCTGGTTCAGGAACGGATGAACGGCTCCGGCCTTGCCGACGCGGAGGAACCACCAGACGTCGCCGAAAGCAGCGCACGGTCGGGACGGCCTGTAACGGCCAACAACGCGTCACGGCTTCACGACTCACCCCTGGTGCGGACGATGTTTCTCGGTCTGGGCAGCATCGCTCTGCTGCTTGCCGTGCTCGGCATCTTCCTGCCAATCCTGCCGACGACACCCTTTGTATTGCTGGCCGCCGCCTGCTTTGCGCGTGGCTCCGCGCGTCTCCACAACGGGCTGCTGGCCCATCGTGTTGCCGGCCCGATCATCCATGAGTGGCGCGAACACCGCAGCATGCCGCCTGGCGTCAAACCGTGGGCTTATTTACTGATGAGCCTGTCGTTCGGCATTTCCATCCTGCTCATGGAATCAACCTGGCATCGTGCCACGCTGGTGGCAATTGCGGCTGCGCTGGTGTTCTTTCTCTGGCGCGTGCCGGTGCGCGGGAATTAGAATTTTTCGGGGCGCAATACTTCCACCTCATGCAGGAAGGCGATCATCGCGTAGTTGGCGTAGTAGTGTTCGCGCAGATGGGCCAGCAGCGATTCGGCGAGGTTTCGGTTGCAGACGATTTCGACGCGAATATTGGCCGCCTCGTCCCAGGCCGCATCGCGCATTCCAAGACGATCAAGATCGGCCAGCAGGGATTGCTCGACGACAGCTTCCGTGACAAGGAGCTCACGAAGATGGATGACTCATGATAGCCGACCCATCGCTTAAAAGTCGGCGCTGGCGGGACGGCGCTAGCTGGCACGCCGCCAACATGGGGGCGGCGTTTTCGTCCTGGCCGGGCGGGCCTCACGCCTGGACGATGCGATAGTCGATCTTGAGCCGGTCGCCAGCGTGCGGACGAAAGACTGCGTCGGCGTATTTCAGATGGGCCGGATCGGCCATGTAAGCGCCCTCTGCCTCGCAACTCGCCAGCCGGATGAACCAGGCGCGGCGATAGCGGGCGTCCTCGCGCAGGGCGTGGCCGAGTTGGACGTCTCGCACGCCGGGCACCGCGAGCAGGGCCGCCCTCCCCTGACGCTCGAAATCAGCCGCGCTGCCGGCCGCATCCGCCGACCAGTTGAACTGGACCAGATGTTCCACTTCCTGCCAGGGGCGACACCCCGCCAAGGCAGCAGTTGACTGCCCGGCGGCGCCGAAGACTTCGCAGGTGCGCGCTACCTCGGCCGCGACTACCGCCCGGACCGCATCGATGCCGGCTGTACAGCCGGCATTCACTGGATCAAGCGCAGCAGCAGCCGCGGCAGCCGCCAGGTCGGACAAGGCGGTGTAGTAATTTAATTTGGTTACCCCATGGGCGATAAGCGACCGCAGTTGCTCATCGGTTAGCCCGGTGCCACCGTGGATGACCAAGGGAACGCTAACCGCGGCGGCAATTGCCGCCAGGCGATCCAGGTCAAGCTGGGATTCGTCGCGCATGCGGCCATGTATCGTGCCGATGGAAACAGCGAGAAAATCCACGTCGGTCTCGGCGACGAAACGCACTGCTTCAGCCGGCGAGGTCATTTGCATTTCGCCAGGATGGAGGACGGCGTCCTCGCCTTCGACGCCGGGTACATAGCCGAGTTCGCCCTCGACTGGCACACCGACGGCGTGAGCCATTTCGACAACGGCGCGCGTCGTTGCGACGTTTTCCTCGAAAGGCAGATGCGAGGCGTCAGCCATGACGCCATTTGCACCATGACGGATGGCGTCGATTGCGGAATCAAGCCCCTTGCCGTGGTCGAGGAAGAGCGCGACCGGCACCCGGGCTCGCCGCGCGGCCACCACAGCAGCCCCCATCAGCACGGGGAAGTCGTAGTGGGTAAAGTGCGATTCGGCAAAACTGACGATGACTGGCGCATCAGCGGACTCCGCCCCAGCGATGATCGCTGACAAAAAAGTGCTGTCGACGGCATCATAGGCGCCGACGGCATAGCCCTCGGCACGCGCGTGCTTCAGTAGATCGTCCAGCCGCATCAATGGCATGTGGATTCCTTTCGTTCGTCAAGGTCAGGCATGCGGCCTGCCGGTCTGCCATTCATCGTACCAGCTGCGCAATACGCCGGCATCGACGTAACCACAGCCGGAGCGATGAGTTTGCACTGCGCGGCAGGGCCGGTCAGGTTCGCCCAGATCGGAAAGCACGGCCAGCGCCCCGGTAAAATCTTCCCCGGCAGTCCATACGCATTCGGTCACCAGCGTCGGGATGCCTGCAGCCTGCGCGGCCCGCACACCATTTTTCGAATCCTCGATGGCCAGGCATTCATCTGGCGATAGCGCGAGTCGTTCCAGCACCCAACGATAGATCGCGGGGGACGGCTTCTTGTCGTCGGCCTGTTCGGCGGCACCGATCACCTCGAAGATATCCGGCGGCAGTGTCTTGAGACTGGCGGCGAGCAGCGCATCGACGTTGCTGCGGGAGGTGGTCGTGGCGATGGCGAGCCGGATACCCGCGGCGTGCAGTTGGCCAATCAGCCGCACCACGCCGGGACGGGCCGCGACCGCACCCGCAGCGACAAGCTCCGCATAGTGGCGGGTCTTTTCCCGATGCAAGGCGGCGATAGTCGAACCCGCTTGCGGATCCGCAAGAAAGTCGGGGAAGAAACGTTCGCAGTAATGCCGCATGCGTTCCTTGCCGCCGGTCACGGAAAGCAGATCGCGATAGAGCGCCGCGTCCCATTCCCATGGCAATCCGAACTGGTGGAAGCTAGCGTTGAAGGCCTCACGGTGCGCCTCCTCGGTGTCCGCCAGCGTTCCGTCGACATCGAAGATTACGGCTTGCAGGCTCATCGGGTTAGCCCGGCGTAAAGTTGCGGCAGCCGCTCGGGCAGGCGTTCCACATGGTCGAGGATCAGGTAGTTGCGCTGACCGAAGATGCGCGCCACATACTGGTCGGCGCGCGGATCGAGCGTCAGGCAGAAGGGCGTGACGCCGAGGCGACCCACTTCTTCCACAGCCTTCTTGGCGTCGAAGCGCAGGTATTGCGGGTCGCGCACGTCGATGTCGGCCGGCTCGCCGTCGGTGATCACCAGGAGCAACTTCTTCGCCGCCCGCACCTGCGCTAGCTGTTGGCCCGCATGGCGGATCGCCGCGCCCATGCGCGTGGAAAAACGCCCTTCCATGCCAGCCAACCGCGCCTTGGGGATATCGCTCCAGGGCTGGTCGAAATCCTTGTAGCGCTGGTAGAAGACGTTATGGCGGCCGTCGGAATAAAACCCGTGCAGGGCAAAAGCGTCGCCCACCTTGTGAATCGCTTCGGAGAGCAGCACGGTGGCGGAGCGCGTGAGTTCGAGCACCGTGTAATCCTGACCGGCGACCTTGTCGTTGGTCGATTCGGATAGATCGAGCAGCACCAGCACGGCGATATCGCGCGTCTTTCTCACGGAGCGCATCATCACCCGGGGGTCGGGCTGCTGCCCCATGCGGATGTCGACCAGCGAGCGGATGGCGGCATTGATGTCGATCTCGTCGCCATCTTCCAGCTTGCGGATGCGCTGCACGCCCTGCGGCTGCAGGGCATCGAGCAGGTGCTTGAGCCGTTGCGTGACCTTGCGATGGTCATCGATGATCTTGTCGACGACGGCCAGATCGCCGAATTTCGGCCGCTTTTCCAGCACCGTCGCCCAGGACGGGCGCGGCAGCTGAATGTGGTAATCGAACTCGTCGTAGTGACTCGGCGCGGCGACCGGTTCCTTGCCTTCCCTCTGGTTGTAGGAATTGCCGTCGTCGTCGAACAATTCGGTGGCGCAGACCCAGATTTCCTGGGCGTCGTCGCCGGCGTTTTCCACCTCGACTTCGTTCACCATTTCCGAGACGCTGACGTATTTCCGCACCTGCTGTTCCACTTCGAAACCGGCGGCGATGGCTTGGGCGTAGTCGTATTCCTCGAATTCCCAAAGATAGCGATTGTCGTCGCGGTAGGGTGCGGCCTGGACGTCGCGGTAGGCACTGAAAACGAGATCGAGCTTGCCGATTTCGCCGGCCAGCCGCAGGCCCAGATCGAGGGAGACGGCGTGGCTGTCGAGACTGGCGGCGGCGAACTCATCGCGCATCCAGACGATGAGCGGATGATGATCCGCGTAGGCCGGATCGAGCAGCGCGCGCGCGATGCGGTTGAAGTAGTCGCCGATGCTGGCGTTTTGCCGCGCTTCGACGCGATGGCAGCGCGCCCAGAAATCGCGCAGACGGGGAAAACGGCGGATCGCCAGCGCTTCGACGCGCGCATCCTCGATCAGGCCGACACAGGCCTGTTGCAGGGCATTCAGACGGTCGGCGTCGAGCGGCGCGGTGGTGGCGACCACATGCGCCGCGCAATGGGCGGCGGCGGCGCGGTAGAGATCAAGACCGGGCACACCTTCCCAGTCGTCATAGGCATCGGGCAGATGCAGGAAATAGTCGGCGATGAAGGGTTTGAAGCCCTCGCGCGAATCGAAATCGCCGGCGGTGGGACGCATGAAGAAGTCGCGCCCCCACAGCGCACGCAGATACATGCCGATGCGCCGATGGACATCGACGAAAAGCGTGCCCTTGCGCTCTTGTTGCAGCATGGCCTTCGCCTCTTCGGACTGCAGGCCGAAGTAGCGCACTTGCTCCTCGAAGTTGGTGCGGTGCGCCTGGGCGCCCCACAGCGCCCAGCGGCGCAGGCCGCCCAGGGTGAGCACGGACAAGAGCGGGTCGAGATTTTCCAGCATCGGCCGCAGGCCGCGCGCGGCCTGACCGAGCAGGACATTGAGGAGTTGCAGATAAGCGCGGAACAGTTCCGGGTCGCCGAGGCGGCGGGCAGCCAGCGGTGCCGTGGCAATGATCAGCTCGATCACCGCTCCCGAGGTGCGCGAGGCGAACAGCAGGCACTGCTGGGCGAAATCGGCGATCACATCCTCGCCGACTTCCCGCGCCACCGCCGGCACTTCCTCGATCCAGTTGGCGACGATGTCACCGCCACGCCCCATGCGCTGCAGGGCGATGGCGCCCTTCAGCCAGTTGTCGAGTCCGCGCGGCGAAAGCACGCGCGCCGCCTCGACCCATTCGGCAACGAGGAGTTGCCGGTGGTTCTCGGGCAGGTCCTCGGTCAGCTCGGCGTAGTCGGCCAGATTGACGCTCATGGCGTGCTCCGGTTTACGTCAGAAGAACGTCGAAACGGCGGCGTCCAGCGCGTCGCGCATGTCGGGATCGTCGGTGATCGGCCGCACCAGGGCAACGCGGCAGGCGGCAATCGGCGCGACGCCGCGGGCGATCAGGCTGCCGGCGTGGATCAGCATGCGCGTCGAGATGCCTTCGTCAAGGCCATGGCCCTTGAGATTTCGCGCACGCTCGGCGATCGACACCAGTTTGTCGGCAACAGCGGCGGCCACCCTGGCCTCGTGGGCGACGATCTCCACTTCGGTGTCATGTTCGGGGTAGTTGAAGTCCAGTGCGCCGAAGCGCTGCTTGGTGGACTGCTTCAAGTCCTTCATCAGGCTCTGGTAACCCGGGTTGTAGGAAATCACCAGATGAAAATCGGGGTGGGCGCGCAACAGTTCGCCCTTCTTTTCGAGAGGCAGCACGCGGCGGTTGTCGGTCAGCGGATGAATGACGACCGTGGTGTCCTGGCGGGCTTCGACCACTTCGTCGAGATAGCAGATCGCGCCATGGCGCGCGGCAGTAGCCAGGGGGCCGTCCTGCCAGCGGGTGCCCGTGGCATCGAGCAGGAAGCGGCCGACCAGGTCGGAAGCCGTCATGTCCTCGTTGCAGGCCACGGTGATCAGCGGGCGGCCGAGCTTCCAGGCCATGTGCTCGACGAAGCGCGTCTTGCCGCAGCCGGTGGGGCCCTTCAGCATCATGGGCATCTTCGCGGCGTAGGACGCCTCGAACAGCTCCACCTCGTCGGCGACGGCGCGGTAATAGGGTTCTTCCTTGATGCGATGTTGCTCGATGATGTCGTTCATGACGAACTCCTGAAAAATCCCCGCTGCCGCCGATGGTGCAGGAGCAGCGGGGAACACGCTAAGCGATCAGACAGCCTTGCCGCGATAGACCACCATGTTGGCGCCCTGGCTCTGCTTGAAGTTGTCGTAGCCGAGCAGGCGGACATGGTTGTCCGGGTTGGCTTTGTGGCAGGCTTCCAGTTCGGCGAGGATGCGGTCGATATCGGTCTCGCCGAACATCGGCAGCTTCCACATGTACCAGTAGTTGGACATGGCGTGCTGCGGCTCGGTGTGCTCGATGGCCGGGTTCCAGCCGTTCTTGACGATCCACGCGATCTGCTTCCTGATCTGCTCGGCAGTCATCGCCGGCAGGTAGGAGAAGGTGCCAATCATGCGGCTGGCCGGGTCGGAAAGCCGCGAGTGGTAATCATGCACCGCGCTGATTACTTGGGCTTTCATTGGCGGC
>JAUSBB010000016.1 GCA_030652245.1 Rhodocyclaceae bacterium
TTGCTCTCCCGCGGGCTTGATGTCCCCAGGGCTGGACGAGCTGCCGCACCGAAACCAAAAAACAAGGCTGTGGATTTTGTGGACAATTCGCCGGCAAAAAACCGCCAGCGAACCGGGGCGCTTGCCGTGGGTAAGTCGCAAAAAGCCGCGACTTACCCACCGCGCACCCCTTTGCCCACAAACTCCACAGCCTCAACATCATTTTTGTATTCCTTAAAAGCAGAACATACAAGGGGTGGGGGAGAGGGGGGGGCCACCAGAAAGCCCTTGTCCCGCCTTGCGGGACGAGGGCGGCCCGGCGGCGAGACTGCTGGGTTTTCGCGTTAAATCTTTGGTTTGAGCACGGTGTTGCGTGCCCGGGCCAGCGTGTCCGGGTAGTCGCGGCTGAAATGCAGGCCGCGGCTTTCCTTGCGCTTCAAGGCGCATTCGACGATCAGGTGGGCGGTTTGCACGAGGTTGCGCAGTTCGATCAGATCGTTACTGACGCGGAAGTTCGAGTAGAACTCGGCGATTTCCTTTTCGAGCAGGCGGATGCGGTGGCGTGCGCGTTCCAGGCGTTTGTTGGTGCGCACGATGCCGACATAGTCCCACATGAAACGCCGCAACTCGTCCCAGTTGTGCGAAATGACGATTTCCTCGTCGGCGTCGGTGACGCGGCTTTCATCCCAGCGTGGCAGTTTGGGCAATTGGGCGGGCTTTTGCGCAAGGATGTCGGCGGCGGCCGCGGCGCTGAAGACCACGCATTCCAGCAGGGAGTTGCTGGCCAGCCGGTTGGCGCCATGCAGCCCCGTGCAGGCGGCTTCGCCGAGCGCATACAGGCCGGGAACATCGGTGCGCGCCGCCAGGTCGACAACGATGCCGCCGCAGGTGTAGTGCGCCGCCGGCACAACAGGAATTGGCTGCCGGGCGATGTCGATGCCCAACTCAAGGCAACGCGCATAAATGTTGGGGAAGTGGCCGCGCATGAAGCTTTCACCCTTGTGCGTCATGTCGAGGAAAACGCAGTCGAGGCCGTGCCGCTTCATTTCGTAGTCGATGGCGCGCGCAACGATGTCGCGCGGCGCGAGTTCGGCGCGCGCGTCGTGGGCGAGCATGAAGCGGGTGCCCCCGTGGCTTTCGGGCAGACGCAAAATACCGCCTTCACCGCGCATCGCCTCGGTGATGAGGAATGATTTGGCCTGCGGGTGATGGAGGCAGGTCGGATGGAACTGGATGAATTCCATGTTGGCCACGCGACACCCGGCGCGCCAGGCCATGGCGATGCCATCGCCGGTGGCGGTATCCGGGTTGCTGGTGTAGAGGTAGGACTTGCCCGCGCCGCCGCTGGCGATCACCGTGTTGGGGGCGCCGAGCGTCAGCACCCGCTCATTGTCAATATCGAGCACATAGGCGCCCCAGCAGCGCTGGGTTTTGCGGCCGAGTTTGGTCCCGGTGATCAGATCGACAACGATATGCCGTTCGAGCACGGTGATGTTGGGATGCTGGCGCACCTTGCGGCCGAGCGTTTGCTGTACGGAAGCGCCCGTGGCATCGGCGACATGGATGACGCGCCGGGTGCTGTGGCCGCCCTCGCGGGTCAGGTGATAGCCGTTATCGCTCCGGGTAAAGGGCACGCCCTGTTCGATCAGCCAGTCGATGGCGCTATGTCCGTGCTCGACGACGAAGCGCGTGGCGACCGGGTCGCACAGGCCGGCGCCCGCAATGAAGGTGTCCTGAACATGGGATTCGATGGAATCGGCGTCGTCGAGGACGGCGGCGATGCCGCCTTGCGCCGCGTTGGTCGCCGAGTCATCGATCATCCGCTTGGTGACGATGGCCACCCGCTGGGTGTCGGCCAGCCGCAAGGCCAGGGACAGACCGGCCAGGCCGCTGCCAATCACGATCACATCAAAGGTTTGCAAGAATTCAACTTTAGGCATGGTGCGGCTGAATATAACATGGGGCCCGGTCTGCCTGAGTCCCCGGCCAACCGGGGCAAGGAACTATTCCGTGCCGCTGGGGTCTCTGCCGTGAGCGGCATGGTTTGTACAACGGAAGGCAGGTGACATGGCGGAACGCGCGGAGCAGAGCAGGGCATCAGGCGTCGGCGGGGTGTCGGCTATACTGGCGCGCTACCAATTTCTGATGGAAAAACCGCACAGCCATGGGAGAGCGCGAAGCCGACTGGGTGCTGGTCGAACGGGTGCAATCCGGCGACCAGGAAGCCTTCGGTCTGTTGGTCAGCAAGTACCAGCGCAAGCTCTTGCGGCTGGTGATGCGTTTTGTGCGCGATGCCGCCGAGGCGGAGGATGTGACCCAGGAGGCCTTCATCAAGGCGTATCGGGCGCTGCCGGGTTTTCGTGGCGAGAGCGCCTTTTATACCTGGCTGTATCGCATCGGGGTCAATGCCGCGAAAAATTGGCTGGTGGCGCGCGGCCGACGCATGTCGACGGTGAGCGAGATCACCGGTGACGACGCGACGGACATCGACGATGGCGGTCTGCTGCGCGATGACGCGACGCCGGAACAGTTGTTGATGTCGAAGCAGATTGGAGAGACGGTGAATGCGGCGATGGACGCCCTGCCCGAGGATTTGCGGACGGCCATCGCGCTGCGCGAAATTGAAGGTTTGTCTTACGAGGAAATCGCCCAGGTGATGGATTGTCCGATCGGCACGGTGCGCTCGCGGATCTTTCGCGCGCGCGACGCGATCGCGGCGCGGCTGCGGCCCTTGCTGGATACGGAGTCCGATCGAAGGTGGTGACGTCGCTCGCTCTGAAAGTGGAGAAAATGTTATGAACTTGCAACAACACGAACTGTCCGCCTTGCTTGATGGCGAGCTCGAGCCCCACGAAGTGCGGCCTACGTTGGAGGCGGCTGTGCGCGAACCTGAATTACGCGAGAACTGGCAGGCCTATGTGCTGATTGGCGATCAGTTGCGCCAGGAGCGCACGGGGGGGCGCGATTTGACGGCCGGTGTGATGGCGAAAATTCGCGCGGAGCCCGTGGTGCTTGCGCCGCGTAACCTGCAACTGGCTAAACGCCGCAATCCAATGCTGGCGCTGGCCGCTTCGGCGGCGGGCGTGGCGGTCGTCGGCTGGCTGGCTCTGGCGGACAACGCGCAGTTTTCGCCCTTGGAAGGTCGATTGGCTAGCGCTGTTTCCACCAACACGGCGGGCGCGGCTAACGCCGTACAAATCAACAAGGCGGGCGCGGCTAGCGCCGTCCAAATCAACACGGCGGGCGCGGCTAACGCCGTCCCGCCAGCGCCGACTTTTGAAGTAGCCACGCGCGGCGACATGAGCGAATATTTGCTGGCGCACCACACGCAATCCGCCACATTCCGGCTGGGTGACAACGCCGGCCACGTCCGCACCGTCACCATGAC
>JAUSBB010000017.1 GCA_030652245.1 Rhodocyclaceae bacterium
GATGGTCGCCTTCGAGGCGGCCGTGGCCGGCGGCATCCCGATCATCAAGGCGCTGCGCGAGGGCCTGACCGCCAACCGCATTCAGTGGATCGCCGGCATCATCAACGGCACCACCAACTTCATCCTCTCCGAGATGCGCGACAAGGGCCTGTCGTTCGACACCGTGCTCAAGGAGGCGCAGCGCCTGGGTTACGCCGAAGCCGATCCGACCTTCGACGTCGAGGGCGTGGACGCCGCGCACAAGCTGACCATCATGTCGGCCATCGCCTTCGGCATCCCGATGCAGTTCGACCGCGCCTACATCGAGGGCATCAGCCAGCTCGATGCCGTTGACATCAAGTATGCAGAGCAACTCGGCTATCGCATCAAGCTGCTGGGTATCACCAAACGCACGCCAGACGGCATCGAACTGCGCGTGCATCCGACCCTGATTCCCGCCAGGCGTCTGATCGCCAACGTCGAAGGCGCCATGAACGCCGTGCTGGTGCAGGGCGACGCCGTGGGCGCCACGCTCTACTATGGCAAGGGGGCCGGCGCCGAGCCGACCGCCAGCGCGGTGATCGCCGATCTCGTCGATATCACCCGCATGCACACCGCCGACCCCGAGCACCGCGTGCCGCATCTGGCCTTTCAGCCCGACCAGTTGGCCGACCTCAAGGTGCTGCCGATCGGCGAGGTGACGAGCGGCTACTATCTGCGCATGGGCGTCGAGGACAAGCCGGGCGTGCTCGCCGACATCACGCGCATCCTCGCCGACCAGCAGATTTCCATCGACGCCATGATCCAGCGCGAGCCGGCCGAGGGCGAACAGCAGACCGACATCATCATGCTGACCCACGTCGTGCGCGAGAAGCAGGTCGACGCGGCGATCGCGAAAATCGAGTCACTGCCGGTCGTCACCGGAAAAATCGTGCGCCTGCGCCTCGAAGAACTGAGCTGACAACTCAAGCAGATGCTGGTCTATCTCGGCATCTGCGCCGTTCTGGCTTTTCTCGGAGCGGTGATAGCGGCGCTTGCCGCCGTCCCCATGTTGGCGCAGTCCGGCTTCGCCGTCCTGCCAGCGCCGACTTTGCACATTGCCTTTGCCGCTGGCGCCATGCCGCTGGTATTCGGCGCGATCATCCATTTCGTGCCGGTGCTGACGCGCACCGCCACGCCCGGTTGGCCGCTGCGTTCTTTGCCGCTGGCCGTGCAACTGGCGGGCGTGGCGACCCCGCTGGGCCTGGCCGGGATTTTGCCCGGCTGGAGCCTGCATGCCGCGGCGAGCGTGGTTGCGCTGGCCTCCTTGCTGCTGCTGCTCTGGATCACCCGTCGTCTCCGCGCCACACTGGGCGCGCCGCATCCCGGCGCGCGCTGGAACGGGGCCGCGCTGCTCTGCCTGTTTTTCGCCGTCAGCCTAGTGCCGGTGTGGCTGGCAAAGCCCGAATTGGGCGCCGCCTTGCGGCTGTTTCACCTGCATCTCAACACGCTGGGCTTCATCGGTCTGGCGGCGCTGGGCACGCTGCCGGTGCTGCTGCCCACCGCGCTGGGGCGGCCCGACACGACTGCCGCCGCCCGCTTGCGGCGCGACCTGCCCATCGCCGCGGGCGGCGCGCTGCTGATCGCTGCGGGTGCCAGTGGCGCCAGTGGCGTCGCCTGGCTGGCCATGTCCGGCACCGCGCTGCTGCTGTGGGTTGTCGTTGGCAACCTGCTGGCATGGCACCGCGCTTTCGGCCTGCAATCAATCCTCTCTGCTGGCGCGGCGGTGTCGCTGCTGGCGGCAACAACGGGTTTCGCGCTACTTCTGCTGCTGGGCCTGGCGCATGGCTTGGGACTGACTGCGGCGCGTCCGGCCATCGCCGGTTTCGTGGCGGCCTTCCTGTTGCCGCTGGTGACTGGCGCATTGAGTCAATTGTTGCCGGTCTGGCGTTATTCTGGCGGCGACTCGCCGCAACGCCGCGCCTTGCTTTCACGTCTGGCCCGGGGCAGCCGCTGGCGCGCCGGGTTTTTTCTGGCGGGCGGCCTCTGGCTTGCACTGGGCGATGAGCGCGGCTGGCTTTTGGCGGCCAGTGGGCTGATCTTGTTCGTTGTTGCCCTGCTGCGTGCTTGGGTGGACAGGCCAGAGGCCAGCGACGATAATTCCCGATCGAATTAGCCACTCAAAAGCCCACTCACCCCATGAAATACATCTCAACGCGCGGCGCAAATACACACGAGGCGCCACAGAACTTCAGCGAAATTCTGCTCGGCGGTCTGGCTGCCGACGGCGGGCTTTATTTACCCGAAACCTATCCACGGGTCAGCGCCGCCGAACTCGCCGAATGGCGCGAACTGCCCTACGCGGCATTGGCCCTGCGCATCCTGCAGAAGTTTGTCGACGACATCCCCGCCTGCGACCTCAAGTCACTGGTTGATCGCACCTACACGGCCAATGTCTACAAGCATTGTCGGCCGGGCACGGACGCCAGCGACATCACGCCGCTGACCACGCTTGAGCCCGGCTTCCACCTGCTCGAACTGTCCAACGGCCCGACGCTCGCCTTCAAGGACATGGCGATGCAGTTGCTCGGCAACCTGTTCGAGTATGTGCTGGCGCAGCGCAACGAGACCATCAATATTCTTGGCGCCACCTCGGGCGACACCGGTTCGGCGGCCGAATACGCGATGCGCGGCAAGCACGGCGTGCGTGTCTTCATGCTCTCGCCCCACGGCCTGATGTCGGCCTTCCAGCGGGCGCAGATGTATTCGTTGCAAGACGCGAACATTTTCAACATCGCCATCGAGGGCATGTTCGACGACTGCCAGGACATCGTCAAGGCCGTCTCCAACGACGCCGCCTTCAAGGCAAAGTACAAGATCGGCGCGGTCAACTCGATCAACTGGGCGCGTGTCCTTGCCCAAATTGTCTATTACTTCAAAGGCTATTTCGCGGCGACCAAAAACAACGCGGAACAGGTGTCGTTCGCCGTGCCCTCGGGGAATTTCGGCAACATCTGCGCCGGTCACGTTGCGCGCATGATGGGCCTGCCGATCCGCCGGCTGGTCCTCGCCACCAACGAGAATGACGTGCTCGATGAGTTTTTCCGCACCGGTGTCTACCGGCCGCGCGGCGCGGCAGATACCTGGGTGACCTCAAGTCCCTCAATGGATATTTCCAAGGCTTCGAACTTCGAACGCTTCATCTTCGATCTGGTCGGCCGCGATCCGGCCGTGGTGCGCGAACTGTGGGCGAAGGTTGATGCGGGCGGCAGTTTCGATCTAAACAAAATGCGCGGCACCCCGTTCATGGCGCGCCTGCCGGAGTTTGGCTTTGTCTCCGGCAAGAGCACGCATGCCGATCGCCTGGCGACGATCCGTGCAGTCTGGCGTGAACACCGGTTGATGATCGACACGCACACGGCCGATGCCCTCAAGGTGGCGCGCGAAAATCGCGAGGCGGGGGTGCCGATGATCGTGCTGGAAACGGCGCAGCCGGTGAAGTTTGCCGAGACGATTCAGGAGGCGCTGGGTTGCGATCCGACGCGCCCCGCGGACTTCGACGGCATCGAACAACTGCCGCAGCGCGTCACGGTGCTGAAGGCCGACGCAGCGGCCGTCAAGGCGTTTATTGCGAATCGTTGCTAGAGATAGATAACCGCCGGGAAGACCGTGACCGCCAGCACCAGCACCAGCCATTCGAGGTTATGGCGGGCCAGCACGCCCGTGAAGTGCAGCACCAGAACCGTGATGGCGACGATGTAATACAGAATGAACAACATGAAGGCGATCTCCTGAATCAGGGGTGACGCATGGTCTGTGTGCGGCGATTATAGGTGCAAATGTTGCGCGGAGTGCCTTGCCATGCGGTTCCCAAACAAAAAGTTACAGTAAGCGCTTGACGGCGGCGCGGGTTGTCCAGTTAGAATGACCGTCGGCTATGTAGCCTTTAATCTGAGGAGCAGACCAATATGAACAAAGGGGATCTCATCGAAATCGTCGCCAAGGAAGCCGACATCAGCAAGGCCGCCGCCGGTAAGGCGCTGGGCGCGGTTATCGATGCCGTTGTCAAATCAGTCGCCAAGGGCAATCCGGTTACTCTCGTAGGTTTCGGCACCTTCAAGGCTGCCAAGCGCGCCGCGCGCACCGGCGTGAATCCCAAGACCGGCGAGAAATTGAAAATTGCGGCAACCACCGTGCCGCGCTTCACCGCCGGCACCGGCTTCAAGACCGCTGTCGCTGGCAAGAAGAAGGTCGCCAAGAAGTAAGCCGACTGTATTTCCTGCAGCGCAAAGGGACACGGCGCCATGCCGTGTCCCTTGTTTTTTAGCGGTCTGCTTTTAAACGGCGCCGATACGTCATACCCAGTCCGCATGCCAGCAGCCCGCACAGCAGCAAGGTTGGGCGCACGCCCGCCGCCGCGCCGATCGCGCCGATGGCCAGGCTGCCCAGCGGCGCAATGCCCAGAAAGGCTGTCGAAAAAATGGCCATGACCCGGCCGCGATAATCTTCTTCCACTACCATCTGGATCAAGGTGTTGCTGCCGGCAATGCTGATGACGACACAAAACCCCATGGCGGTCAGCAGCGGGAAAGCCAGGGCGATGGCTGGCGTCAGGGCAAAGGCAGCCAGGGCGATGCCGCTGCCCAGCATGGCATGCGCCACCCACCGGTCCAGCCCGGCAGCATCCCGCCGGCCGCCACGCAGCGCCAGAAACAGCGCGGCGGCCAAAGCGCCGCTGCCGGCGCTGCCGAGCAGAAATCCGTAAGTCTGGGCGCCGCCCTGGAAAATGTCGCGGGCGAACACCGGTAGTAACACCGCATAGGGCGTGACGAAAAAGCTGAAGCCGGCCACCATGAAAAGCAGCAGGCGAATTTGCGGATGTGAAAAGGCGTAGGTCAGGCCGGCGCGCAAAGCCGTCAGCGCGGATTGCGGGCGCGTCGGGCGTGGCGCCACGCGCAGCGCCGCCAATGCCGCCAGCACGGCCAGATAGGAAAGCGCATTGACGAGAAAACACGCCGCCTCGCCAGCGCTGGCGACGATCAGGCCGGCCAGCGTCGGCCCGACAAAGCGCGCGCTGTTCATCAGGAGAGAATTGAGACCAATGGCATTGGGCAGGTCGGCCCGGTCGGTGACCAGTTGCGCGACGAACGCCTGGCGCGCCGGCAGGTCAACGGCATTGATGCAACCGAGCAGGAAAGCCAGCGCGAGCAGCGCACTCGGCGTGATGAGGTGGGTCGCCGTCAGGCCGAACAAGGCCAGCGCTTGCAGCAGGGAAAGAAATTGCGTCCACATCAACAGTCGGCGCCGGTCGAGGCGGTCGTTCCACACCCCCGCCAGGACGCTGAACAGCAGGATCGGAATCTGGCTGATAAAGCCGACCAGACCCAGCATGGCGACCGAATCGGTGAGCCGGTAGGCCAGCCAGATCATGGCGACCTGCTGCATCCAGGTGCCGATTAGCGAGATGAGTTGTCCGGCGAAAAACAGTCGATAGTTGCGCGAGCGCAGTGCGGGCATGGCCTTCATGCCGCAATGCTACGGGATAACGGACAGCGTTCCGTTATGAAAAAAGTCGGCGCTGGCGGGACGGCGCAAGTCGGCGGGCGATAAATGTCGACGCTGTAGTCATTAGTGCCTAGAATGACCGCGTATCTTTCATCGAGCCTCCTGTTTGTTCATGCACTCATGAGAGCAATCCGACTTGGAATGATGCGTCATTGGCGCTGCCGTGTTCTGCTGGTCTGGCTGGCCCTGTGCGCGGGGATGACAACGGTCTGGGCGGAGCAGACCTCGATCATCGGCGTCTATGCGTTTCGCGACAAGGAGGCGACGCGGGCGCGCTGGCAGCCACTGGCCGATTACCTGACGCAGTCCGTGGGCGATGCCGATTTTCGCCTGGAGGTGTTCGATGCCGATGAACTCGAAGCCGCGGTGCGGCAGGGCGGCATCGACTTCGTATTTACCAATCCGCGCCATCTTGTTGCGTTGAAGCAGGAAAGCGCGCTGTCCGGCGCCCTGGCGAGCCTGGTCGAATTGCAGGATGGCCGGCCCGCGGAGAAGCTCGGCGGCGTGATCGTCGTCCGCGCCGACCGCGCCGATCTCGGCACGCTGGCCGATTTGCGCGGCAAACGGGTGGCGCGGGCGGGGAGCAATCTGATGGGCGCCTATGTCGCGCCGCTTTATGAGATGCATAGGGCCGGGGTGCCGGCGAGTTTGTTCAGCACGGTTGAAGTCGGTTTTCCGCAAGACCGGGTGGTCGAGGCTGTGCTCTCGGGCGATGTCGATGCGGGTTTTGTGCGCACCGGTTTGCTCGAACGCATGGCGCAGGAGGGCAGGGGCAGGCTCGACCTGGCGCGGATCAAGGTGCTGAACCGCCAGACCTGGCCGAACTTTCCCTTTGCCGTGTCGACCCGGCTTTACCCCGAATGGCCCATTGTCAGCCTGCCGCATGTCGATCAAAAAATGGCGCGCCGCGTGACGGCCGCCTTGCTGTCGATTGAGCCGGATGACTTGGTGGCGCGGCGCATCCGCATTCACGGCTTTACCATTCCGGCCGATTATCTGCCGGTCGAGCAGGTGATGCGCGAACTGCGGTTGCCACCGTTCGATGTTGCGCCCGAGATTACCCTGGCCGATATCTGGACGCGCCATCGCCCCGCCCTGATCGCGCTGGCCATCAGCATAGCCATCGGATTGGCGCTGCTGACGGGTTTGTTGTTCGCGGTCAAACATCTGCAGCAGACGCGCCGCCAGGCCGAAATCCTGGCCGGACAATTAAGATTGGCCGCCGATGAACTCGGTCGCCACCGCGACCATCTTGAAGAAATGGTGGCCGCGCGCACGCACGAGCTGGAGGAGGCGAAGGTGGCGGCCGAGGCGGCGAGCCGCGCGAAGAGCACCTTCCTCGCCAACATGAGTCACGAAATTCGCACGCCGATGAATGCCATCATCGGCATGAACTACCTGTTGCAACGCGATGTCATTGATCCCAAACAGCATGGCCGGCTCGTCAAGGTCGGCGCGGCGGCCCAACATCTGCTGGCGATCATCAATGACATCCTTGATTTGTCGAAGATCGAGGCGGGCCGCATGGCTCTCGAACAGGCCGATTTCCGGTTGGCCGCCGTCATTGACGATGTTGCCGGCCTGATGCGCGAGCGGGTGGAGGAAAAAGGCCTGGAATGGAGCCGACAAGTCGATGCCCGCTTGCCCGAACGCCTGTATGGCGACCCGCTGCGGGTGGAACAGGTGCTCATCAACTACTTGAGCAATGCCGTCAAATTCACCGCGCACGGCCGCATCGCCCTGACGGTCGACCTGCTCGAATCCAGTGAAACGACGGTGCGGGTGCGCTTTGCGGTGCAAGACAGCGGCATCGGCTTGGCCCCCGAGGTTAAACAACGATTGTTTTGCGCCTTCGAGCAGGCCGATAACTCGACCACGCGCAAATATGGCGGCACCGGCCTGGGCCTGGCGCTGTGTCGGCGCATCGCGCAACTGATGGACGGCCAGGTCGGGGTGGACAGCCGTCCCGGCGCGGGTAGCACCTTCTGGTTCGAGGCCGCTTTTCGCCGCGTTGCCGCAGACTCGCCGGAATCCAGCGCCGCGCCGCCGACCCTGCGGCAGTCCTGGCGGGATGAAGCAGCCGCGGGCGCGGAATTGGCCAATTATGCCGGAGCGCGCATCCTGCTGGTCGAGGACAACCCGGTCAACCAGGAGGTGACGCGCGACATGCTCGACGGCATCGGCCTGTGTTGCGATCTGGCCGAGAATGGCCGCGAGGCCGTGACGCTGGTCGAGACGCAAGACTATGACCTGATCCTGATGGACATGCAGATGCCGGTGATGGACGGCCTTGAGGCGACGCGCCAGATTCGTCGCCTGCCCGGCCGGGAACAACTGCCGATCCTGGCCATGACGGCCAACGTGTTTGCGGAGGATCGTCGCCAGTGCCTCGCCGCCGGCATGAACGATCATGTGCCCAAGCCCGTGCTGCCCCGGCAGTTGTATGACGCCCTCTCTCGCTGGCTACCCCGGCCGCAAGGCGCCGAGCCGCCGCAGACCCCTGTTCCGCCCGCGGCGGTTGTGGCGGAGCCTGCCATTGCGCTGGTGTTGCCCGGCGTCGATGTCGCCGCCGGTCTGGGGCGAGTCAACGGGAACCTGGCGACCTACCGGCGCGTGCTGACCCTGTTTCGCGATCACCATGGCAATGATGCGGCACAGATGCGCGCCGCCCTGGCGGCGGGCCAGCGCGACGAGACAGGTCGTCTGGCGCATGCCCTCAAGGGCGCGGCGGCGACCCTGGGCGCGGAAGCGGTGCGCGCGCGGGCCATGGCGGTCGAGATGGCCTGCCGCCAGGGTGCAACGGACGAGTCGGTCGCGGTGCTGTTGCAGGCGCTTGAAACCGAGCTGAAGCAACTGCTGGCGGCGCTGTCAGGAGTGGCATGACTTAGAATGCGCGCTTTTACCTCGGCCGCATTGTCATGACCGTTTCCTTA
>JAUSBB010000033.1 GCA_030652245.1 Rhodocyclaceae bacterium
GCATCGCGCGGCGCGCCAAAAAAGTTTCCAACCAGACGCTCGGCTCCACTGCGATCATCGACGCCCGTCAGCTTGACAATCCAACCTTTGCTGTGCAGTCGAATTTCTTGGAGCGGGTAAGCGCACCAACCAGAGAAATCGTTTTCGTCCCGACCCAGCCACCAACTCGGAATCTCGCGCCAGCGCCCGGGATCGTCCCCGAAGGGATGCAGCCTGACCCAGCCTTGCACGCCGTATGGGGCGGTGATTCTCCCCAGGACGACCATGTTTTTCAGGCGCTAATCGCAACCGCAGCCGATTGCTTGACCAGACGCGCGGCGGTCGGCGACAACTGGGCGCCCTTGCCCTGCCAGTAAGCCAGACGCACGGTGTCGATAACCAGGCTCTTTTCGTTCACGGCGGCTTTCGGGTTGTAGAAACCAACGCGCTCGACAAAACGCCCATCACGGCGATTGCGCGAGTCGGTGACGACCATGTTGAAAAACGGGCGCTTCTTTGCGCCGCTGCGGGCAAGACGAATCACAACCATACGGGTTCCCCCTAAAATCTGCGAAAAGCGAAAAGGGGGCGATTCTATTGATTAATCGCCATTAATACAAGCTGTTTGCTCACCACATCGCCGTCTCGCCAGCGCCGACTTTGCATCAGGCAAAAACCTCGGCGATGGTTCGTTGGACGGCGAGCGCGGCGGCGCGCGGATCGGCGGCCTGGCGAATCGGCCGGCCAATCACAATGTAGTCCGCCCCGTTCCTGAAGGCCTGGGCAACATCGACGGTACGTTTCTGGTCGTCAGCCGGCTTGTTGTCGACCGGACGGATGCCGGGCGTCACCACCAGCAGCTTCTCGCCAAGCTCGCGGCGAATCAGCGGCGCTTCAAGGCCCGAGGACACAATGCCATCGACCCCCGCCAGGAGCGCGCGGCGCGCCCTTGAGAGCACCAGTTTTTCGACATCGCAGTCAAACCCGAGATCGTCAAGATCGCCCCGATCCAGGCTGGTCAGCACCGTCACCGCCAGAATCTTGAGCGTGCCCCCCTCACCACGCCCACGCGCCGCCGCCTCCATGATGGCCTGATTGCCATGCACTGTGGCGAAGCTTGCGCCACTGCTCGCCAGCGCGCGCACGGCCGAACGCACGGTTTCGGGGACATCGAAAAACTTGAGATCGACGAACACCTTCTTCTGCCGCGCCACCAGCCAGTCGATCAGCTCGAAATAACCACCCGCCATGAAGAGTTCGAGTCCGATCTTGTAGAACTGCACAGCGTCGCCCAATTGTTCGACCAGCGCCCGGGCTGTTTCGGCCCGTGGCACATCAAGCGCAACGATCAGGCGTTCCGCGGCGGGAATGGACTTATCTGAAATCATGGCATGCAGATTGTTGTGCGGGAAGGAGATTCTACTAGAATCGGGTCGTCACCCGTTCGCCAACCACCCCGCCCCCACTCGCCAGCCATGCCGAAAAAGAGAGCGCTCGACAAGATTCTCGGCTGGCTCGCCGCGGATCACTCCTTTGCCAGCGCCGACGACTTCGAGAAGCTGGACAGCGCGCTGGAACTTCTCGGCAGTCTTGACCTGACGGCGGAGCGGCGCTGCAAAATTCTGGAGCTTTTTTGGTTGCGCGCCGCGGAACTGCAGACGGCCCTGACCAGCGAACTGGTTGCTGCCGCCCTGCCCCTGCCGACCGAGCTACGGCAGAGGGCCACTCGTCTGGTCGACGCGCTCGGTCTGCTGGCGCGGAGTTTTGTCGCGGTTGTCACCGGCCTGGCGAGAACCGCACCGTCGGCAGGGTCTCGCCATCCTGCAGAGCTTGTCTGGCTGGCCATGAGAAGCCTGCACAGGCAAGTTCAGACCTCCATGCTGTCCGCCATCCCCCTGCCCGCGGAACTGTGGCAACACGCCCTCAATACGCTGCGCCTGTTTCAGGCAGACCAAACCAACCCGCGCCTGACCGATGAGTTCAACCGCATGCTGGCGTTGGCCGTGGCACAACCGGAATCCTTTACCGCCCACGAACTGGCTTTCTTGATTGACTATCTACAGACCATTTCATCAAAGATCGTCTGGCTTTCCCCGGAAGACGTTCCGCCGCACGGCGCTTGGTGGCTCGATCCGTCACGCGACCAGCCGCCCCACGCGCTTGCCCGCCGCCGCCCGCCGCCACACGAAACCAATCTTTTCATTTTCGACTGCACCCCTCTGGCCTACCAGGCCCGCGCGCATCTTGCCGAACTGGACAGCGGCACGCCACCCGCGACCTTGGGACTGCCGCCGGCCGCCACCACCGAGGATTTTCGCCAGGTACTGAGCTTGGCGGCGGATCGCTGGAGCGGTCCCAGCAAGCGGCAACAGGCGCGGCGACAGGGTAACTATCGGGCGGAAATTTGCGCCTCCGTGGGTGCGCTGTGGCACTACCTCGGCGGCGATGGCAAGGCCGGCATGGAGGCCGCTTACCCGCTGGCCGCCAGCGACTGGCTGGTCAGCAACGAAAGCGCCGGCGGCTACGGTCTGTTCCATGTTGCCGGGCCATGCGCCGGCCTGCGCCCCGGCACGGCGCTGGGCATGCGACCGCTGGCGGGAAATGCCTGGAACATCTGTCTGGTCCGCTGGGTCAGCAGCAACAACCCGGCGCATATCGAGTTGGGACTTGAGTTGATCGCCGCGACGGCACAGGCGGTACGCCTTGCCTATCACGGCACGACGGCAGCGGTTCCGGCGCTGCTGCTGCCCGCCCAACCCGCCGGGCAACGCGGCGAAGCGCTACTGACCGTGCGCGGGCAATTCCACGCGGGCGCCTTTACGCTGCTGGCCGACGACATCTCGGGCATCCACCTTTGCGATTGCACGACCGGTCGACTCGCCCTGCATACCTCAAGTATCGAGATTTTTGAATTTGCGCGGCGCACGCCGCAGGCCGCGCTCTGACGGTTTTAGCGCCGCGTCAGCCCGGGCAGTTCCGCCGTCAGCAGGGCGCCGAGCAGGATCACCGACCACGACAGGTAAAGCCAGAGCAGAAAAATCGGCACGGCGGCAAACGCGCCATAAATCAGCGTGTAGGTCGGAAATTTCACGACATACAGCGCAAACAGGTGTTGCATGCCGACAAAAGCCGCTGCCGCCAGCGCGCCGGCAAATCCGGCATGCCAGCGCGCGACTGGACGATTCGGCAAACTCCAGTAAAGGAGGCCGAATAATGCCGCGAGAAAAACCACGGGCATAGCCTGCGCGAAAATGGTCCGCGCCCAGCGGGACTCATCGATCAGGCCGAAGGATGCGCCGGCCAGATAGGTGGTGCTGGCCAAGGCCCCGCCGAAGACCAGCGGTCCCGCCAGCAAGGTCAGCAGATGCAGGCCCAGCCGCCGGAACCAGGGACGCGGTTTTTTGACTTTCCAGATGGCATTGAAGGCATGTTCGATGGTCAGCATCTGCATCAACGCCGTCGCGGCCAGCACCCCCAGGCCAATCAGGGTCACCCGTTCGCCGCGCTGCGCGAACTGGCCAAGATATTGGGCGATCACCGCGCCGGCCTTTTCAGGCAGCAGGGCCCCGAGAATGAACTTTTCGAGGGCGGCGCCCAGCTTGATGGCGAAGGGCAACTGTTCGATCAGCACCGCCGCCACAACCAGCATCGGCACCAGCCCCAGCAAGGTGGCGAAGGAAAGCGCCGCCGCCGTCTGGGCGCAGCGCTCGGCGCCAAAACGGCGCACGACATTGGCGACGAGGTGAAACGGGGCGAGAATCATCGGGGCCGCCGTCCCGCCAGCGCCGACTTTACCGAGAATAACAACATCGTAGCGTTTGCGCCGGGCCGCCCCAAGCAAACGCGGCACGCGGCGCCAGCCGCAATCCGCTCTGCGGCGAATAGAAGCGCCCAGTGATAAACGAGCAAAGCGAGCCGTTAAGAACCCCCCGCGAGGGGGGCGAAGGGGGGCGGGCGGGGTTCAATTAGAGCTGGGGATTGACGCGTTCCGGCCCGGCATGCAGCTTGTTCAGGGCATTGATATACGCCTTCGCGGACGCCACGATGATGTCGGTATCCGCACCCTGGCCATTCACGATGCGGCCGTCCTTTGACAAACGCACGGTCACCTCGCCCTGGGCATCGGTGCCGGTAGTGATGGCATTCACCGAATAAAGCAACAGGTCGGAACCACTGCCGGCAACATTCTCGAGGGCGCGAAAAGTCGCATCCACCGGCCCGCTGCCGGTCGACTGGGTGCGCTGTTCGGCGCCACCCAATGACAGGGTCAGTTCGGCGCTTGGCAGTTCGCCCGTTTCCGAATGGAACTTCGACGAGACCAGCTTGTAATACTCGTTCTCCGGCGTGATCATCTCCTCCGAAACCAGCGCGTGCAGGTCGTCGTCGAAAATTTCGCGCTTCTTGTCGGCGAGTTCCTTGAACCGGGCAAACGCGGTGTTGAGGACTTCCTCGCTCGCCAGCTCGATCCCGAGCTCGGTCAGCTTGCTCCTGAAGGCGTTCCGCCCGGAGAGCTTGCCCAGGGAAATCTTGTTGGCATTCCAGCCGACGTCCTCGGCGCGCATGATTTCGTAAGTCTCGCGATGTTTCAACACGCCGTCCTGGTGAATGCCGGATTCATGGGCAAACGCATTGGCGCCGACGATCGCCTTGTTCGGCTGCACGACATAACCGGTGATCTGCGACACCAGCCGCGAGGCGGGCACGATCTGGGTGGCATCGATGCGCGTTTCGACCGGGAACAGGTCCTTGCGCGTTCTCACCGCCATGACGATTTCCTCGAGCGAAGCGTTGCCGGCGCGCTCGCCCAGGCCATTGATCGTGCACTCGACCTGCCGCGCGCCATTTTGCACGGCGGCCAGCGAGTTGGCGACCGCCAGCCCGAGGTCGTTATGACAATGGGTCGACCACACCGCCTTGTCGGCGTTCGGCACGCGCTCGCGGAGGGTTTTAAACAACTCGCCCCAGACCTGCGGAATGTTGTAGCCGACGGTGTCGGCGATGTTCACCGTCCTGGCGCCGGCGTTGATCACGGCTTCCAGCACGCGGCAAAGAAAATCGCTGTCCGAGCGACCGGCATCCTCAGGCGAGAACTCGACGTCGTCGGTGTATTGCCGCGCCCAGGTCACCGCCTTGACCGCCTGCTCGATGACCTGCTCGGGCTCCATGCGCAACTTCATCTGCATGTGGATCGGGCTGGTGGCGATGAAGGTATGCACGCGGCCGCGCGCGGCCGGCTGGATGGCCTCGCCGGCGCGACGAATATCGTTTTCGTTGGCGCGTGACAGCGAACAGACCGTGGAATCCTTGATCGCCTCGGCGACCGCGCGGATCGCGGCGAAATCACCCGGGCTCGCGGCGGCGAAACCGGCCTCGATGATATCCACCCGCATGCGCTCCAGTTGGCGGGCGATGCGCACCTTCTCTTCGCGCGTCATGGCCGCGCCAGGGCTTTGCTCGCCATCGCGCAAGGTGGTGTCAAAAATCAATAAAGCTTCTTTGCTCATGCTCGTCTCCAGTCGGATCGGCTAATGGTTTACTCCCCGTTGCTCTCGGGCAACAGGCGCAGGCATTCGAATTGTGGGCGGGGGGGTTGCTAGCGCGCGCGGCGCAGCAGGGGACGCGGTTTGGTGCGCAATAAGTCGCGCGCCAGCAGAATGCCGGTGAGGGTCAGCAAGGCAGCGGCGATAAGCGTTGTGGACGTCATGGCGCCGACTATAAAACAGACTATTCGGGTCGTGCAAGTTTTTTTCGGCGAGATAACCAGCCGCTGATGCCCAACACATAGCCGGACAGTGCGTAGCAGAGGAACAGGGCAAACAACACGCCCGGAGGATAGGTCGACACCAGCGCGAAACCCAGCGCAATCGCCGCCACCATAATGAAGGGCACGCTCTTGCGCAAGTTGATGTCCTTGCCGGAATAGTAGGGCAGGCTGCTGACCATGGTGATGCCGGCAAAAATGGTCAGCATGCAGGCATACCAGCGCGCCTCATGGCCAGTCCAGTCGTTGTCGATCATGACCCAGACGAAACCGGCGACCAGCGCCGCCGCCGCCGGGCTGGGCAGGCCCTGGAAATTGCGTTTATCGACGACTTCGATGTTGGTGTTGAAGCGGGCCAGGCGCAATGCCGCGCCAACGCAGTAGATGAACGCAGCGATCCAGCCCAGCTTGCCCATGTCCTTGAGCGCCCAGACATAGACCACCAGGGCGGGTGCCGCGCCGAAGGACACCATGTCGGAGAGCGAATCGTATTCCGCGCCGAAGGCGCTTTGCGTGTGGGTCAGCCGGGCCACGCGCCCGTCCAGGCCGTCAAACAGCATGGCCACGAAAATCGCCACCGCGGCGATTTCAAACTTGCCGTTCATCGCTTGCACAATGGCAAAAAAGCCCGAGAACAACCCCGCCGTGGTGAGCAGGTTGGGCAGGATGTAGATGCCGCGCCGGCGCAACTCGGAATTGAACAGGGTCTTGCGGGGACGATATTCAGGCATGGCGGGTGGCGACCAGGGCAAAAAGGCCATTGTAGCCCTGCTGCCTGGTCACGGACTCTTTACGGGAACTCGGCCAGGATGGTCGAAGTCGCTTGCACCGTATCGCCAACGCCGACTTTTACCCGCACGTCCTTGGGCAGATACAGATCGACGCGCGAACCGAAGCGGATGAAACCGTAGCGCTGGCCGCGTTCAAGCTTGTCGCCGGCAGCGACATAGCAGAGGATGCGGCGGGCGATCAGGCCGGCGACCTGCACGCAGGTAATGTCCTGGCCGTCGGCCGTGCGCAAATGCAAGGCGTTACGCTCATTCTCTGTCGACGCCTTGTCGAGGTCGGCATTGATGAATTTGCCGGGATGGTACCAGCGCTGCACCACGGCACCATCGACGGGTGAGCGATTCGAATGGACGTTGAACACGTTCATGAACACGCTGATCTTCAGCGTTTCGCGATTCAGCCAGGGGTCAAGCGCCGGCTCGATGACCACGATGCGGCCATCGGCGGGCGCCAGGATGCTCTTGGCATCGCCGGGCACCGGCCGTGGCGGATCGCGGAAGAATTGCAGAACAAAGACGAAGACCAGCCAAAGCGGGGCCGACCACAGCCAACCGGCAAAGACGGTCGTCGCCACGGCGGCCGCGCCGCTCGCGGCGAGAAACGGCCAGCCTTCCTTGGCAATCAGGGGATGCGGATAGGCATTCATCAAAGGATCATCATCAGTTCTTGCTCTGATCCACCAGACGGTTTTTCTTGATCCACGGCATCATCGCCCGCAACTGCTCGCCCACCTGCTCGACCGGATGGGCGGCGGTGAGACGACGGCGCGCGGTCATGCTCGGATAGTTGGTCTTGCCTTCGAGGATGAACATCTTGGCGTATTCGCCAGTCTGGATGCGCTTGAGGGCGTTTTTCATCGCGGCGCGCGACTGCTCGTTGATGACCTCGGGGCCGGTGACATATTCGCCATACTCGGCGTTGTTGGAGATCGAGTAGTTCATGTTGGCGATGCCGCCTTCAAAGATCAGGTCGACAATCAGCTTCACCTCGTGCAGACACTCGAAATAAGCCATCTCGGGTGCATAGCCGGCATCGGTCAGCGTCTCGTAGCCCGCCTTGATGAGTTCAACCAGACCGCCACAGAGCACGGCCTGTTCGCCGAACAGGTCGGTTTCGGTCTCCTCGCGGAAGTTGGTCTCGATCACGCCCCCCTTGGTGCCGCCATTCGCCGCCGCGTAGGACAATGCAATATCCTTGGCGCGGCCGGAAATGTCCTGATGCACGGCGATCAGGGACGGCACGCCGCCGCCCCGCAGATACTCGGAGCGCACCGTGTGGCCGGGACCCTTGGGCGCAACCATGATGACATCGACGTCCGCCTGCGGCACCACCTGGTTGTAGTGGATATTGAAACCATGAGCGAAGGCCAGAGCGGCGCCCTTCTTGAGGTTGGGAGCCACATCGGCGTAATAGACGGTCGGGATGGTCTCGTCCGGCAACAACATCATCACCACGTCGGCGCCCTTGACCGCCTTGGCGACTTCCTCGACCTTGAGTCCGGCCGTCCGTGCTTTCGCCCACGAAGCGCCGTCCTTGCGCAGACCGACGGTGACCTTGACGCCGGAATCCTTGAGGTTCTGGGCGTGGGCATGACCCTGCGAGCCGTAACCCACGATGGTGACTTTCTTGCCCTTGATGAGGGAGAGGTCGGCATCTTTGTCGTAATAGACTTTCATAACTTTCCTTTGTTGAGTTCAGACTTTGAGAATGCGGTCGCCGCGGCCGATGCCGCAGACGCCGGTGCGCACGGTTTCGAGAATCAGCGAACGATCGATGGCATCGAGGAAGGCCCCCATCTTGTGGGTGTTGCCGGTCAGCTCGACAACATAGGTCGACTCGGTGACGTCAATGATGCGGCCGCGAAAAATGTCGGCGACACGCTTCATCTCCTCGCGATCCTTGCCGGTGGCGCGCACCTTGACGAGCATCAGCTCGCGCTCGATGTGCGCCGCCTCGGACAGGTCCACCACCTTGACGGTGTCGATCAGCTTGTTGAGCTGCTTGGTGATCTGCTCGATGATATCGTCGGAGCCGATGCTGACGATCGTCATGCGCGAGAGGGTGGGATCTTCGGTCGCCGCGACGGTCAGCGATTCGATGTTGTAGCCGCGCGCCGAGAACAGCCCGGAAACGCGCGACAGGGCGCCGGCTTCGTTTTCAATGAGGATGGAAATGATGTGGCGCATGTTCATAGCTCCTCCGCCAAAATCATTTCCGACAGGCCCTTGCCGGCTGCGATCATGGGAAAGACGTTGGCTGTCTTGTCGGTCTGGAAGTCGAGGAAAACCAGCTCGTTCTTGTGTTTGACAAAGGCTTCACGGATTGCCGGCTCGACATCGGCCGGCTTGTCGATATACATGCCGACATGGCCATAGGCTTCGGCCAGCTTGACGAAATCCGGCAAGGCATCGACATAGGATTCGGCATAGCGGTTGCCATGGAACATCTGCTGCCACTGGCGCACCATGCCGAGATAGCCATTGTTGAGGCAGAGTATCTTGATCGGCAAATGGAACTGCTTGCACGTCGAGAGCTCCTGGATATTCATCTGGATCGAGCCCTCGCCGGTAATGCAGGCCACGGTAGCCTTCGGGTTGGCAAAGCGCACGCCCATCGCGGCGGGCAGACCGAAACCCATCGTGCCCAGGCCGCCGGAATTGATCCAGCGGCGCGGCTTGTCGAATTTGTAATACTGCGCGGCCCACATCTGATGCTGGCCGACATCCGAGGTGACGAAGGCATCGCCGCCGGTCACTTCGTAGAGCTTTTCGACGACATACTGCGGCATGATGAGGTCGGAACCCATCTTGTACTTGAGTGAATCCTTGCCGCGCCACCCTTCGATCTGCTTCCACCAGACAGCCAGCGCCTTGGTTTCCACCCTGGCTTCGCCTGCTTCAATCTGCTTGATCAGTTCATCGAGCACATCCGGCACGTTGCCGACGATCGGCACATCGACGCGCACGCGCTTCGAAATCGAGGACGGGTCGATATCGACATGGATAATTTTTCGGGACACCTTGGCAAAGTGCTCCGGGTTGCCGATGACGCGATCATCAAAACGCGCGCCGATGGCCAGGAGCACATCGCACTCCTGCATCGCCATGTTGGCCTCGTAGGTGCCGTGCATGCCCAGCATGCCGAGAAACTGGCGATCGGTCGCCGGATAGCCGCCCAGGCCCATCAGGGTCTGGGTAATCGGGAAACCCAGCAGTCGCGTCAGCTTGGTCAGCTTGTTGGCCGCGTCGGACAAAATCACGCCGCCGCCGGCGTAGATCATCGGCCGCTTGGCATCCAGCAAAAGTTGCAGGGCCTTCTTGATCTGTCCCGTATGCCCCTTGACCACCGGGTTGTAGGAACGCATCGCAATGGTCTTCGGATAGTGGAATTCACATTTCTTGGCGGAGACATCCTTGGGAATATCCACCAGCACCGGGCCGGGGCGACCGGTCTGGGCCAGATAAAAAGCCTTCTTGATCGTCACCGCCAGGTCCGCGACGTCCTTGACGAGAAAATTGTGCTTGACGCAGGGGCGGGTAATGCCGACCGTGTCCGCTTCCTGAAAGGCATCCTGACCAATGTAGGCGGTCGGCACCTGTCCCG
>JAUSBB010000036.1 GCA_030652245.1 Rhodocyclaceae bacterium
TCCGCGGCCATCTCGCCAAAAATCCCGATTTGTTCCTGGTTTCGAGCACGCCCGCCACGCAGGCGGTCAAGCGCCTCACCGAGGCAAACAGAAAGCCGCCGGTCGTCTTCGCCCCGGTCAACGATCCGCTCGGCGCCGGCATCGTGGCCGATCTCAGACATCCCGGCGGCCATATCACCGGCATCCGCCTGCCGCTCGGCGACGACCTGCGGCTGCAATGGCTGGTGCGCATCGCACCGCAGGTCAAGCGGGTTTTCCTGCCCTACACCGCCGACGACAAAAGCGCGCTGACCAGCGTGCAACAGGCAACCGAAGCCGCAGCCAGGCTCGGTCTGGAACTGGTGAAGCATCCGATCCCGGCGGGTAGCACGGTCAGTGCTGCCATCGCCGCCATGCCGGCCAATGTCGGGGCGATTTTCCTGCCACGCGACAGCCGCGTCGAGGCGGCCATCGCCGAGTTCGTCGCCGTGGCCGAGGCCCGCCGCCTGCCCATCACCGCCCCCAGCCGGATGCAAGTGGAGGCCGGCGCTCTGTTCAGCTACGGCTTCGTACACGATGACATCGGCCGCCAGGCGGCGCGGCTGGCCGACCAGATTCTCAAGGGCATACCGGCAGGCGACCTGCCGGTGGAAATGGCGGAGAGCAGTCTGTCCATCAACCTGGTCACCGCGCGCAAGCTCGGCATATTCATCCCTGACAACATCCTGCTCCATGCCGAGCATGTGATCCGCGAGTAGTCATGCGCAAGCAATCCATCCGCCATCGCCTGCAGATCACCGTCATGGGACTGGTCACGGGGGCGATACTGCTGACCGGTGCCGTGTTGGGATGGCAAAGCTACGAGAACCATGTCCGCGAAAGCTTTTCTCTCCAGCAGGAACGGGCACGCCGGGTGGGCATTCAGGTGCACACCGCTCTCCAGCACTTTCAGTTCGTACTCGAGAACGCCCTCCAGGTCACCGGCTTCTCCCAGTTGGAGAAGGCTGAACAGGAAACGGTCATGACCCGGCTGTTGGCGAAGCGTGACGAATTCCGCGAGATCCTGTATCTCGACCGGTCGGGAACCGAGACACTGCATGTCTCCAACATTCGCATGGTGGACTCCGGTCACCACGGCCACCGCGAGCATTATGGCGAGGGCGGCGCGTTCCGGGTCCCGGCGCAAACGGGAGCGGTCTATTTCAGCCCGGTTTTTTACAACGAGAGCGGCAACGAGCCGCTGATGCTGCTGGGCATCCCGGTCAAGGATGTGCGCAGCGGCAAGCTCGACGGCGTGCTGGTGGCGGAGGTGCGGTTCAGGCCGATCTGGCGCACCCTCGCGGATCTCGTGGTGGCGGAGGGCGAAGACGTCTATCTGCTTGACAGCGAAGATCGCGTCATCGCCCACCGCAACCCGTCCATCGTCCTCAAGGAAAACCGCGTGCGCGTGGCGCCCGACGCCGGGCGTCAGGCGGGCCTCCACGGCACCTCGGCCTTTCTCGCCACGCAGTCATTCGCAATCGGCCAACAGTCCTTCCGCGTGGTGGTCGAACGTGATGTAGATCTGGCGCTGGCCCCGGCGCTGGAGAACGCCAGGATCACGGCGTTGCTGCTGCTGCTGGCCATGGTGGCCGCGTTCGGCCTGGTCATTCGGTTGAGTCGAAACATCACCCGCCCGATCGTCGCCGTCGCCAATGCCGTGCGGGCGATCCGCGATGGCGACCTGCAGCAGCGCGTGCGCGTGGAAAGCGACGACGAGATCGGCGAACTGGCGCAGTCCTTCAACAGCATGACCGAGCGCCTGGTCGCCTCACAGCGCGCGCTCGAAGCCGAAATCGTGGAATGGACCCAGGCGATGGATTCATTCGACGACGTAATCTACCTGCTGGATGCGAACCGGCGCCTGCTGCGCGCCAACCAGGTGTTCTTTGCCATGACGGGCACCACACCGGCACAGGCGCTCGGCAGGCACATTGCGGACATCGTCCATCCGCTCAGCGAAGAAGCACCCTGCCCCGTCTGCCAGGCCCAGAATGAGAAAAAAGATGCCGTGATCACGATGGAAGCCAGCCACCCGGGCAACCCCTCCGGCCGGCCCATCGAAGTCACCATCAAGATGCTGCGCGACCCCGCCGGCACGCCCACCAATATCCTGGTAGGCATCCACGACCTGAGCAACACACGCAAGTCCGAGCAACAATTGCGCGACAGCGAGGCGCGCCTGCGCACCATCTTCGAGACGCTGCACGACCTGATCTGGCTCAAGGACCCGGAGGGCGTCTATCTCGCCTGCAATCCGATGTTAGAGCGTCTGTACGGGACGCGCGCGGCGGAGATCGTCGGCAAGACCGACTATGATTTTGTCGACCGCGAACTTGCCGATTTCTTTCGCGCCAACGATCGCCGCGCCATGGCAGCGGGCAAGCCCACCATGAACGAGGAATGGCTGACCTTTGCCGATGACGGCCAGCGCGCCTTGATGGAAACCATCAAGACCCCGATGCTCGATGCATCCGGGGCACTGATCGGCGTGCTGGGCATCGCCCGCGACATCACCGCCCGCAAGCAGGCCGAAGAGGAACTCTACCGCCATCGTCACAACCTCGAGGAGATGATTGCGCAGCGCACGGCCGAGCTGATGGAAGCACGCAATGCCGCCGAAGCCGCCAACCAGGCCAAGAGCATCTTCCTCGCCAACATGAGCCACGAGATCCGCACCCCGATGAACGGCATCCTCGGCATGGCCCACCTGCTGCGCCGCGGCAATGCCACGGCCGAGCAGATCGACAAGCTCGACAAGATTGCCGCTTCGGGCCAGCATCTGCTCGGCATCATCAACGACATCCTCGACCTCGCCAAGATCGAGGCCGGCAAGCTCGCCCTCGATCAGCAAGACTTCGTGCTGGCCGACCTGCTCAAGTCCATCGTCGCCGTCATCGGCGACAGCATCAAAGCCAAGGGACTATCGCTGCATATCGACATTGCCGGCATGCCGCAGGACCTGCACGGCGATGCCAACCGACTCGGCCAGGCCCTGCTCAACTACCTCGGCAACGCCGTCAAATTCACCGAACACGGCAGCATCACGCTGCAGGGTCGCCTACTCGAGGAAACCGACGAAGGTTACCTGGTGCGCTTCGAGGTCAGCGACACCGGCATCGGCATGACGACCGAACAATGCGCGCGCCTGTTCAAAGCCTTCGAGCAAGCTGACGGTTCGACCACGCGGAAATACGGCGGCACCGGCCTGGGGCTGACCATCACCCGCAGCCTGGCCGGTCTCATGGGCGGAGAAGTCGGCGCCGACAGCACGCCGGGACAGGGCAGCACCTTCTGGCTCACGGTACAGCAGGGAAAGGCCGAGAAAGTCGGCGCTGGCGAGACGGCACCAACAACGGAAAGCGCCGAGACCGCACTGCTGCGCGACCATCGCGGCGCCCGCATCCTGCTGGCCGAGGACGATCCGATCAACCAGGAAGTGGCTCTGCTGCTGTTGCGCGATGTCGGCCTGGCGCCCGACCTGGCCGAGAACGGCCGCGTGGCGCTGGAGAAGGCGCGCAACACTGATTACGCGCTGATCCTGATGGACATGCAGATGCCGGAGATGGACGGACTGGAAGCGACCCGCGCCATCCGCGCCCTGCCGGAACGGGAAACCACGCCCATCCTCGCGATGACGGCGAATGCCTTCGAGGAGGATCGCCGCGCCTGCGAGGCTGCGGGCATGAACGACTTCGTCGCCAAGCCGGTGGAACCCGAGAAGCTGTTCGCCACGCTGTTGCAGTGGCTGGCGCGACCACGTGGCTAAGGGGCAGACACTGGCAGTAGGTGCAGTGGGCGTATGGTTATTCGGTCTAAAATATTCACTGTGAAAGTCCCTGCATCCAACCGCCGATCCCGGATTGATAATGAAAACACTACTGGCGCTGCTCCTGGCATTTTTGCTTACCGCGCCTTCCCTGGCCAGTAAGGACCCTCCAACGCAGGGCGAGCGCATCTATTCCTTTGGCATTTTGCCTCACTACGAGACACGGCGGTTGTTTGCAATCTGGCGCCCCATCCTCGACGCGCTGCAGAAGGAGACGGGGCTGCGCTTCAGCGCGAAAATCGGCAATTCGATTTCCGCCTACGAGCAGGAGGTCATCGGCGGCCAGTTCGATTTCGCCTACCTGGGGCCATACCATCAGGTCATGTCCGAGAAGTCCGCTGGCTACCTGCCGCTGGTGCGCGATGTCGGCGCCAACATCTACGGCATCCTGGTCGTGCGCAAGGACGACCCGATCCGCGACGTGAAGGAGCTCGATGGCAAGGTGGTTGCGTTGCCTGCCCCCAATGCCGTGGCCGCTTCGATGATGATTCGCGCCGACCTGGAAAACAAATATGGCATCAAGATCGTGCCCCGCTATGTGCATACGCACGACTCGGTCTACCTCAACGTCGTTCTCGGGCAGGCCGCCGCCGGCGGCACCCAACAAAAGACCCTGGCCGAAATGCAGCCGGCGATCAGGGAGCAGTTACGCGTGCTCTACAAGACGGAGGAAGTGACGGCCCATCCCATTTCCGCCCATCCACGCGTGCCGGCCGCCGTGCGAAAGAAGGTGCAGGATGCTTTTCTTCGCCTTGGCGAGACGGCGCAGGGCAAGGCCTTGCTCGCCACGATTCCCTACAAACAGATCGGCGTGGCCCGTTTGGAAGACTATGAACCCATCCGCCGCATGGGGCTGCAACGATTCCAGGAGTAAATGAGGGGATGTCATGATGCCCCGGAATCGGATACACCTTCTCGCCGGACTGCTATTGCTTGCGGGAACAAGCCTGGCCGCCGATCCGGGAGGTCGGGCCGCTCCGGCAGGGAAGCCGGCCTATGTCGTGGGCGTCACCCCGCAGTTCGAGGCGAGCAGGCTGTTCGGCATCTGGCGGCCGATCCTCGATGCTCTGGAGAAGGAAACCGGCCTGGACTTCACGCTGCGCGGCGCGCCGGCCACCAACGATTTCGAGCAGCAATATGGGGCGGGCATGTTCGACTTTGCCTACGCCAATCCGTTTTTCGTCGGCGTCCGCAACTATCAGGGCTATCTGCCGCTGGTCCGCGATCACGGCAGCAACCAGGCCGGAGTCGTCGTCGTGGCCAAGGACAACCCCATCAACAGCGTGCGCGAACTTGAAGGCCAGGCGGTCGCATTTCCGGGGGCCAACGCGCTGGCCGGCTGCCTGGTCATCCGCGCGCAACTGGAAGACGAATTCGGCATCCGCGTCGTGCCCAAATTCGTGCGGACACACGACTCCAGCTTCCTCAATGTGGCGGTCGGGACCGTTGTTGCGGCCGGCGGCTCGCGGTCCACGCTGGAACGCCAGAGTCCCGAGATACGGGACCGGCTGCGCGTCCTCTACACGACGCGGGAGTTGCCCACCATGCCCTTCGTCGCGCATCCGCGCGTGCCGGAAGAGGTTCGACGACGGGTCCGGGATGCCCTGCTGAAGCTCGGCAAGACCCCCGAGGGCCAAGCCCTGCTGGGCAAGATTCCGATAAAAGAAGTCGGCATTGCCTCGCCCGCCGATTACGCCGGCTTGCGCCGGATGCGGCTCGAACGCTACGAAAACTGAGGCGCATCCATGCGACTGCGCGCCAAGCTGATTCTTCCCTTTCTGCTCGCCTACGGGCTGCTGCTGGCGCTCACGCACCTGTTCTGGCTGCCAGCGGCGCTTGAGCATGAAAGGAAGAATTTCATGCAGGCGCAATCCATCAACCTGCGCACGCTGGAGCCGGACCTCGCCCGCTCCCTGCTCGCCGGCGACCTGGGGGCACTCTACGGCACGCTCGACCGGCAGAGGGAAATCCAGGGGAACGCCTGGCGCCGCATCGATGTGGTTGGCGCCGACGGCTTGCGCCTATATCCCCTGTTGCCACCGGCAGCGGATGAGCAACCGACAACTGCGTTCGAGCACATGGAGCATCGCATCGCCTGGGAAGGAGATTCCTTGGCCGACATCCGCGTGCAAGTGGACTGGTCGCAGAAAAGGGAGGATCACGTCCGCTTCCTCTACCTGCTGGAAGCTCTGATCTTTGTGCTGTTCGGCCTGGTGATCGCCGGCGCCGCCGCATGGCAACAGCGCCTGGTGCGCTTGCCCGTGCTGCGCCTGGCCGAAGCCTCGTCCCGAGTGGCCGTGGGGGATTTCAGCGCGCCCCTGCCACCGCCCAGCAACGATGAAGTGGGCGACATGACGCGGGCATTCGACGGCATGCGCACCGCCCTGCTGCAGGCCCACGAACAGTTGCGGGAAAGCAAGGACCGCTACCGCCTGCTGCTGCAGCACTCGCCCGTGGGAATTTTTCACTACGACACCGATCTGGTGATTTCCTACTGCAACGATCGGTTCGCGCGGATTCTGCGCGCACCGCGGGACAAGTTGATCGGATTCGACATGCACCAGCTCGCCGATCAGCGCGTTCTGCCCGCCTTGCGCGCCGCGCTCGATGGCCAGGGCGGCTTCTACGAAGGCGAATACCGAACGACACAGAGCCAGGTGCAAATCGGCGTCACGCTGATCTGCGAGCCCTTCCGGGATGCCGCCGGCAAGGTCACGGGGGGAATCGGAATCGTCGCCGACATCACCGAGCGCAAACTGGCCGAGGACGCTCTGCGCCACAGCGAACAGAAGCTGCGGATGCTGCTGGACAACGCCGCGGACGCGGTATTCATCGCCAGCCCGGAAGAGATCTGGACATACGCCAACGAACAAGCCGCCGCCCTCCTGGGCTACAGTCGGGAAGACCTCATCGGCATGACCATCTACGACCTCGTGCCGCCGTCCTACCGCGATCGCTATCGGCAGGAGTTCGCCAAGCTGAGCCGCTGCGACAAGGTGTGGGCGCGCGAACTGAGGCTGATCAGGAAAGATGGCAGCAGAATCCCCGTGGAGATGAATGCCGTTCAGCTTCCTGACGGCGGCATCTACGGTTCCTGTCGCGACATCACCGAGCGCCAAAAGGCCGAAGAAGAACTGCGCATCGCCGCCATCGCCTTCGAGACCCAGGAGGGCATGATGGTCACGGACAGCGCGGGCAGGATTCTGCGCGTGAACCATGCCTTCACAAAACTGACCGGCTACAGTGCCGCGGAAGCGATCGGCAATACCCCGGCGATGCTCAAGTCAGGGCGCCAGGACGAGGGGTTCTACCGTAAGATCTGGGCGACGCTGCTGGAAGGCAAGTACTGGGAAGGCGAAGTCTGGAACCGCCGCAAAACCGGCGAAATCTACCCGGAATGGCTGACCATTACCGCGGTTTCCCGGCCGGGCGGCAGGATCACCCATTACGTCGGCATTTTTTCCGACATCACCGAACGCAAGGCCGCCGAGGAACAGATTCACAGCCTGGCGTTCTACGACCCGCTGACCAACCTGCCGAATCGGCGCCTGTTGTACGACCGCTGCGAACAGGCGCTACGCGCCTGTGCCCGCCGCAGGAATCATGGGGCGGTTCTGTTTCTCGACCTCGACCGCTTCAAGACCCTCAACGACACCCAGGGTCATGACGTTGGCGATCTGCTGCTGATCGAGGTGGCGCGCCGCCTGCTTGCCAGCGTCCGCGCCGAGGACACCGTGGCGCGCATGGGCGGCGACGAATTCGTCGTGCTGCTGGAAGAGCTCAGCCCGGAAGCCCCGGTCGCCAGGGAGCAGGCCAGGGACGTGGCGGAGAAGATACGGGCGGCGATCGATGCCCCGTATTCCTTGAAGGGCCTCACTCACAACAGCTCCCCCAGCATCGGCATCTGCCTGTTCGACAGCCACGAAGCGTCCGTCAATGAACTGCTCATGCATGCCGACCAGGCCATGTATCAGGCCAAGGCGGCTGGCCGCAACACGGTGCGGGTCTTTGGTGATTGATTGCCGCCAGTTTCCCGGACTTGCCTGACAGGCTGCCTCTCGGAACGCCAAACACCTTGCGGGGCACGCCGTCCCGCCAGCGCCGACTTTTGTCCCGCGCAGGTCGGCAGCGTCAGGCCTTCAGCGCCACCAGCACCTCGTGGAGCATCTTCTTGGCGTCGCCGAACAGCATGCGGTTGTTGTCCTTGTAGAACAGTGGGTTGTCGACGCCGGCGTAGCCGGACGCCATGCTGCGCTTCATGACGATCGAGGTCTTGGCCTTCCATACCTGCAGCACCGGCATGCCGGCGATGGGACTCGTCGGATCGTCCTCGGCGGCCGGGTTGACGATGTCGTTGGCGCCGATCACCATCGAGACGTCGGTGCTCGGGAAGTCATCGTTGAGTTCGTCCATTTCCATCACGATGTCGTAGGGCACCTTGGCTTCGGCCAGCAGCACGTTCATGTGGCCGGGCATGCGGCCCGCCACCGGATGGATGCCGAAGCGGATATTGACGCCCTTCTCGCGCAGCAGCTTGGTGATTTCGAAAACGGTATGCTGGGCCTGCGCCACGGCCATGCCGTAGCCCGGAACGATGATGACGTTCTTGGCGTCCTTGAGCAGTTCCGCCGTCTCCTGCGCGCTGATGGGGGTGACCTCACCATCTGGCTCGGGCTCGCCGTGCTTCTTCTTCGCCACCGTGCCGCCGCCGGTGCCGAAGCCGCCGGCAATGACGCTGATGAAATTGCGGTTCATCGCCCGGCACATGATGTAGGAGAGGATCGCGCCGGAGGAACCCACCAGAGCGCCGACGACAATGAGCAGGTCGTTGGAGAGCATGAAACCCGTGGCGGCGGCGGCCCAGCCCGAGTAGCTGTTGAGCATCGACACCACCACCGGCATGTCGGCGCCGCCGATGGCCATCACCATGTGGATGCCGAAGAGCAGCGCGATGACGGTCATCACGATGAGCGGCAACATGCCCGCGTCGATGCTGCCGGCGTTGATGAATTCTCGGCCGAACCAGAGCACCACGAGCAGACCGGCGAGGTTGAGCCAGTGACGGCCAGGCAACAGCATCGGCTTGCCGCCGATCTTGCCCGAGAGCTTGCCGAAGGCGATCACCGAGCCGGAGAAGGTGACGGCGCCGATCAGGATGCCGATGTAAATCTCGACCTCGTGGATGGTCTTTTCGACGCCGGTGTAGGCAATCGAGGTGTCGATGTAGCTGGCGAAACCGACCAGGCAGGCGGCGAGACCGACCAGGCTGTGCATCAGCGCGACCAGCTCGGGCATCTGCGTCATCTTGACGACCTTGGCGGCATACAGGCCGACGCTGCCGCCGATGACCATGGCCGCGACGATCCAGGGAATGCCGGCCAGGGTAACGCGCGGGCCGAAGACGGTCGCCAGCACCGCAATGGTCATGCCGATGATGCCGTAGAGATTGCCGCGCCGGGAGGTTTCCGGATTGGACAGGCCGCCCAGGCTGAGGATGAAGAGGATGGTGGCGCCGAGGTAGGCGGCGGTCGTGAGGCTTTCAGACATGGTT
>JAUSBB010000057.1 GCA_030652245.1 Rhodocyclaceae bacterium
CGACGTAGTCATAAACGCGGCCGTCGCCCATGACGCCGACGCTCTTGACCGGCAGAAAGACGACGAAGGCCTGGCTGGTTTTCTCGTACCAGCCGGACGCGCGCAATTCCTCGATGAAAATGGCGTCCGCCCGTCTGAGCAACTCCGCATATTCGCGCTTCACTTCGCCGAGGATGCGCACGCCGAGGCCGGGGCCGGGGAAGGGATGGCGATAAACCATCTCGTGCGGCAGGCCGAGCGCGACGCCCAGCTCGCGCACCTCGTCCTTGAATAGTTCACGCAACGGTTCGAGCAGCTTGAGATGCAGCGTTTCGGGCAGACCGCCGACGTTGTGGTGGCTCTTGATGGTATGCGCCTTCTTGGTCTTGCCGCCGGCCGACTCGATGACATCCGGATAGATGGTGCCCTGCGCCAGCCACTTCGCCTGCGGCAATTTCTGCGCCTCGGCCTGGAACACTTCGACGAACTCGCGGCCGATGATGCGGCGCTTCTGTTCGGGGTCGGCAACCCCCTTGAGGTGCCCCATGAATTGTTCGGTGGCGTCGACGTGAATGACCTTGACGCCAAGATTGCGGCCAAAGGTCTGCATCACCTGCTCACCCTCGTTCAGGCGCAGCAGGCCGTTATCGACAAACACGCAGGTGAGCTGGTCGCCGATGGCCTTGTGCAGCAGAGCGGCAACCACGGAGGAATCGACGCCGCCGGAAAGGCCGAGGATCACCTCCTCGTCGCCCACCTGTTCGCGCACCCTGGCGATGGCCTCTTCGACATAACCCGGCATGTTCCAGTCGCCGCGGCAACCGCAGATGTCGCGCACAAAGCGGGCGAAAATTTCGCGGCCTTTGAGGGTATGGGTGACTTCGGGATGGAACTGCACCGCGTAAAACTTGCGCGCTTCGTCGGCCATGGCGGCGATCGGCGTGGACTCGTTGCTGCCGATGATCTTGAAGCCGGGCGGCAGTTCGGTGACCTTGTCGCCGTGACTCATCCAGACTTCAAGCAGGCCATGGCCTGCCGCGTTGGTGCGGTCCTGAATGCCCTCAAACAGTTTCGAATGGCCCTGCGCGCGCATCTCGGCGTAACCAAATTCACGCTTGCTGCTGCTTTCAACCTTGCCGCCCAATTGCGCGGCCATGGTCTGCATGCCGTAGCAGATACCCAGCACCGGCACGCCCAGTTCGAAGACGATTTGCGGCGCTTGCCACGCCTCCTCATAGACCGAGTTCGGCCCGCCAGACAGGATGATGCCCTGCGGGTTGAAGTCACGAATGAAATCCGCGCTGACATCGAAGGGATGCAGTTCGCAATAAACCTGCTGCTCGCGAAGACGCCGGGCGATCAGTTGCGCGACCTGGGAACCAAAATCGAGAATAAGGATTTTCTGGTGGGACATGTTTAATCGACGTGGTAGTTGGGAGCTTCCTTGGTGATCTGCACGTCATGGACATGCGACTCGCGGACGCCCGCCGAGGTGATCTCGACGAAGGCGGCCCGGGCATGCATTTCGGCGATGGTCGGGCAACCCAGATAGCCCATCGAGGAACGCAGGCCGCCCATCAGTTGATGGATCACCGCAGTCACCGGCCCCTTGGAGGCGACGCGGCCTTCGATGCCTTCCGGCACCAGCTTTTCGACATTGGACTCGTTTTCCTGGAAGTAGCGGTCCGAGGATCCCTGCTGCATGGCCCCCAGGCTACCCATGCCCCGATAGGCTTTGTACGAACGCCCCTGAAATAGCACGGTCTCACCTGGCGCCTCTTCAGTGCCGGCAAATAGTCCGCCGAGCATGACCGAATGCGCGCCAGCGGCAATCGCCTTGGAAATGTCGCCCGAAAAACGAATGCCGCCATCGGCGATCAGCGCCACCTCGGTGTTCGCCAGGGCTGACGCGACATTGTCGACCGCCGTGATCTGCGGCACGCCGACACCGGCGACGATACGCGTGGTGCAAATCGAGCCGGGGCCGATGCCCACCTTGACGGCATCGGCGCCATGATCGGCCAGGGCGCGCGCGGCATCGCCGGTGGCGATGTTGCCGCCGATCACCTCGATGGCCGGATAGTTCTTCTTCACCCATTCGACGCGCTTCAGCACGCCCTGCGAATGACCGTGGGCGGTATCGACGACGACGACATCGACGCCCGCCTCGGCCAGTGCGGCGACCCGCTCCGCAGTACCCGCGCCGACGCCGACCGCCGCGCCGACGCGCAGGCGACCGAATTCGTCCTTGGTGGCATGCGGATAGTCGGAGGATTTCTGGATGTCCTTCACCGTCATCAGACCGCGCAGTTCCCAGGCATCGTTTATGACCAGCACGCGTTCAAGACGGTGCTTGTGCATCAGCGCCTTGGCGTCATCGAGCGAGGCACCTTCCCTGACGGTGATCAAGCGTTCGCGCGGCGTCATGATGTTGCCGATCTTTTCGTCCAGCCGGGTCTCGAAACGCAGGTCGCGGTTGGTGACAATACCGACGACCTTGCCCTCTTCCACCACCGGCAAGCCGGAAATCTTGTGGATGCGGGTCAGAGCCAGCACTTCGCGCACCGTCATGGTCGGCGGGATGGTAATCGGGTCTTTCACCACGCCCGATTCGTAACGCTTGACCTTCGCCACTTCGGCGGCTTGCAGCGCGGGGGATAAGTTCTTGTGGATGATGCCGATACCGCCTTCTTGCGCCAGCGCGATCGCCAGCCGTGCCTCAGTGACGGTATCCATCGCCGCGGACACCAGCGGCAGGCTGAGCCTGATTTTGCGGGTCAGGCGTGTCGCCAGGGAAACGTCGCGGGGAAGAATCGCCGAGTGGGCGGGAATCAGGAGAACGTCGTCGAAGGTCAGCGCCTTCTGGATGAG
>JAUSBB010000064.1 GCA_030652245.1 Rhodocyclaceae bacterium
TCCAGGCAGTCGGGGCGCGCCTGCACCAGCGTGTCTTTCATGCCACGCGATTCGAACTGGAACACGGCCGTGGTGTTGGCCGCCTTGAAGATGTCGGCATAGACGGCAGCATCGTCGAGCGGCAAGTCGTCGAGATTCACCGCGACGCCCTCCACCTCTTTCGCGAAGACCACCGCTTCGGCAAGGATGGTCAATGTGCGCAGACCGAGGAAGTCGAACTTGACCAGACCGGCCTTCTCGACATCGTCCTTGTCGAACTGGCTGACGGTGACGCCACCGTCGGCCGAATAGAGCGGACAAAAATCGGTGAGCTTGCCCGGCGCAATCAGCACGCCGCCGGCGTGCATGCCGACGTTGCGGGTCAGGCCTTCGAGCTTTTCGGCGAGTGCCCAGAGTTCGCGCAGTTCCTCTTCCTGTTCCAGCCGCTCGTTGATCAGTGGCTCCTGCGCGCGCGCCTTGACGAGCGTAATGCCGAGTTCGTTGGGAATCAGCTTGGCGAACTGATCGACAAAGTTGAAGCCCAGGTCGAGCACCCGGCCGACGTCGCGAATCACCGCCTTGGCGGCCAGCGTGCCAAAGGTGGCAATCTGGCTGACCGCATGGCTGCCATAGCGCTGCCGCACATAGTCGATGACCCGATCGCGCCCCTCCTGGCAAAAGTCGATGTCGAAGTCGGGCATCGACACCCGCTCGGGGTTGAGGAAGCGCTCGAACAGCAAGCCGTAGCGCAGCGGATCGAGATCGGTGATGTTCAGGCTGTAAGCGACCAGCGAACCCGCCCCCGAGCCACGCCCAGGCCCCACCGGCACCCCGTGCGTCTTGCCCCAGTTGATGAAGTCGGCGACGATCAGAAAATAGCCGGGGAAACCCATCTGCACGATGGTCTTGATCTCGAACGCCAGCCGCTCGGCATAACGCGGCCGCTCGGCCTCGCGTCTTGCCGGCTCGGGATACAGATGCGCCAGCCGCTTCTCCAGCCCGGCTTGCGTCGTCTCGGCCAGATAGTCTTCAAGCGACACACCCGGCGGAATGGGAAATTCAGGCAGGCGGTTCTTGCCGAGTTCGACCGTCAGGTTGCAGCGCCGGGCAATCTCCACGCTGTTCGCCAGCGCCTCGGGCAGGTCGGCGAACAGGGCCGCCATCTCGTCCTGCGTTTTGAAATACTGCGACGCGTTGAAGTTTTGCGGACGGCGGCGGTCACCCAGCACATAGCCTTCGGCGATGCAGACGCGCGCCTCGTGGGCGCGAAAATCGTCGGCATCGAGAAACTGCACCGGATGGGTCGCCACCACCGGCAGATCGAGTTCGGCGGCGAGATGCAAGGTGGCGGCGATCAGCCGCTCCTGCGCCGGATGATCGGCACGCCCATGCGGGCGCTGGATTTCCAGATAAAAACTTTGCGGAAACAGCGCCGCCCAGACACGGGCGCTGGCGAGCGCCTTTTCAGGCTTGTCGGCGATCAGCCACTGGCCGATCTCGCCGAACTGGGCGCCCGCGAGAACAATCAAGCCGCTGTTGTCGCCGGCGGCGAATGCGCTACGCGGAATTTCGGCGCGGCCATGCCGGCGCGGCCGCAAGAAGGCTATCGAAAGCAGTTCGCACAACCTGAGGTAACCCACCCGACTTTTTGCCAGCAGCAATAGCCGGGATACCGTCTCGCGCCCGCCATCCAACGCAGTTTCATCTTCTTCGGCAACCCAGACATCGGCGCCAATGATCGGTTTGACGCCCTTTGCTCGCGCCGTCGAGTAGAACTTGACCATGCCGAACAGATTGGTCAGATCGGTCAGCGCCAGCGCCGGCATGCCATCGGCGGCGGCACGCGCCACGGCGCCATCTAGCCGCGTCAAACCATCGGTAATGGAGTATTCGCTGTGAAGGCGGAGATGGACAAAACGGGCGGGAAGCATGGGCGGCAAATTTTACTCTCCCGCGCGGTAGCGGCGAACGGGTACTCGCCAAATGAGCCGAAAATGACGACGGGGACCCGAAGGTCCCCGCCGGCTTTTCTTTGGTAACAAGGCTCAAGCAGCCTCGGCAAAGGCCTTAAGCGGCGATTGCGAAACGCTCATCGTTGGCGTTTAGAGATTTGCTTCATTAACGTCGATCGCCTGACGGGTTGCCTGCTCACTTTTGTTCGCCCTGTCGAAGCCAGTGCACCCCCACCCAAAAATACCCTGATGCTCAACTTGATACGCTTGGGTGGAGGTGGGCGGAATCGAACCGCCGTCCAGAACGCCTCCAGATTGCCGGAGTTACAACCATCCTCGTATTATGGGGTAGGACGGCGCAGTTTTCAAGAAGACAGGGAGACTTTCTCACCAGCCACAGACCACACAAATCCCGAAATCCCGGTATCTACGGATGATGCCTTTCGGCGCCGTCGTACCCGGCGCCATGTTGGTGCGTACCGGGAAAACAACCGGCAGTCTCAAGGGTTGCGTGGCTGATTATCCTTGCTGAATCGGTGCTGGTGCCTGAGCATCAACACCGTCCCCCCACCGAAGCTTCAGTCGTCAGGCATCCCGCCAGCGATAGCCCCATCCACAATGGCAAGCGCACGTGTCCACAATGCCCTCCAGATGTGATCGCGCTCTACAGTCACGCCGATCTAGACCGGCGACTATCCAGTTGGGCCGCCAGATTTTGTGCATTCTTCCGAACGCGCCCAGGAGGCACCCACTGCTCGACCTGCGACAGCATCCCTTCAAATACGGATTCAGGTACCTCATCGAATACCACCCTAAGGTGCGACCGGCGCGAGGCCTGCGCTTTGCCAGTCAATAGGGTATGCGCCAGTTCATCCGGCGATAGCGACTCCCGGTGGCTAACATTGGCCGAGATGCAAGCCAGCTTCAGGTAGTCTTTCTCCTTCCTTTCCTTGGGGGTCACCGCCAAGTCAAGGCCAACCACCGCAAGCAGAGCCAGCAGCTTCCGGCAGCCCAGATCCGGAAAAACACCATTCTCAATCTGGTTTACGGTAACCCGCGATACACCGGCCGCTTGTGCCAGATCTTCTTGCGTCAGCCCGGCGCCCTGGCGAGCCTTCCGCAGCTGCCGTCCGAACTGGTGAAAGTACATTGCATCGCCCTAAAATGTTAAATACGTTTAACATTCTTGTACAGGCGATCCCAAAAGTCAAGCACCGAGCCGTCGCATTTCGTTGCGCAGCCTGTGCGCATGACCCGGATTTGTCGCGTTACGTGATTCATGCTGCGATCCATGTCGTTTTCCGTGAGCTTCAAGCACCTGTGTGCGCAGGCGGTGCCAGCAGCTTGAACTGCACGCGCGAGCGTTCGAAAGCGTTGCAGCTTTTCATGGCGGCCACCACGGCGTCCAGGTTCTCGTAGTCGAAGCCGGCGCTCCACTGCCGCAGCTTGCTCATGTACCGGATGAAGCCATCCGGATCGCCATCGCGGGTCAGTACGCGCAGGCAGTCCAGGTACTCCTCCCGCGCGAGCGTCGGCACAATGATCCGAGCTTCTCCGGCAGCCGACAGCTCGGCATTCATCACCAGCCGGGCAAGTCTGCCGTTGCCATCCAGGAAGGGGTGGACCTCGGCTACCAGGAACATCGCCATCAGCGCGCGCGCCAGGCCCGGCGGCACGTCAGCCAGTCTGCGGGCGCCCTCAGCCAGGGTGCCACGAACCAGCCCAGGCGCCACGAAAGCCGTGTTCCCGGCGTAGTTCATCCGGTCCTTGAACTGGCCGGGATCCACTTCCGGACGTGCCGCCATCATCTCGGCATGCCGGGCTTGCAGTTGCTCGATAACCGACGGCGTAGGCGACAACACCTGCGAACGCCAGCCCGGATGCAGGATCTGCTTGAAGACGCCCAGGATGTCGTGCGAGTCCTTGGGGCGCTTCTCGACGATCTTGCCCTCCAGCGCGATGGCGCGCGCCTCCTCCACCTCGAACTCGGTCCCCTCGATGAAGTTACTGAAGTAGGACTCAAGGAAAGCGAAGTTCCGCCAGCCCTCCGCCTCCAGCTTCACTGCGGGCACCGGAGTGAATACCTGCTGGCGCAGTGCTGCCACAAGCTGGTCGAAGCGCTCGATCCGGCCGCCATCGTAGGCCTGGCCGTTCGCCGCCGCCTTGGCCGCCGGGTGCGTCAGTATGCCTCGGGTGCCCGTCCCCAGGATCGCGCTGATCAGCTTGTCGAGCTTGGCACCCTCCCGCTCGAGGCCGAGCGGCGTCGCCAGGGCACGTGCTTCCTCCCGCACCCGGTTGATGAAGTCCTCCCCGCGAGCCTGACACAGCATCAGGAGCCGCGCCTCGACGTCGCCCTGCGCGACGCAGCGCTTCAGCGGGTGCCTATCGATGCTGAGGTTCTCGAGAAGGATCCGTGCCAAGCTCGGAAAGTAGATGTCCCGGCCAGAGATCGGCTGATCGCCTGCCTGCGGGCCGGCACCTTTCACCAGCGCCACCGTCATCTCGGGGTATTCGAAACCCCGGTTGTACGTCGACGTGAGGAAGAACACCTTGTCCTTCGCCTGGAAGCCGTCGAAGGCCGTTCGGTAGCCGACGACAGTTCCGGGGAACTGCGCAGCCAGGAAGCGCGTCTTCTCGCGGAGGAGCAGGGCGGGCCACTCCGCTTCAGGGAGCGGGGTGAATACTCCCGCGGTGATTCGATGCAGGTCACCGGCTTTCGCCCGACGCTGTACAGCCCGACGCTCAGATGGCGTCATCTCGGCGTTCAGGTAGAGGTCTTGCTGTCGTATTTTGTGGTCCATGATGCGCGCGCGCCCGGTTATTTGTCGCGTCAAGTATAGCATGTCGCGTACTTTGTCGCGCTTTGTTATTTATTATGAGAGAGCACCTCGTCAATATGACGGAAGGCCGGCGCGATCTTTTCGATCTCCTGTCCCGGCACACCATACCCTTCGAAGCGCGTCTTCCATTCGCGCACCACGCGCCAGATCCGGTCGATGACCGCCAGGGCATCTCCCTTGGTGATACCGAAGCGCGCGTAGTCGGACAGCGCATTGTCGAGCGTAGCCAGGCGCCCCTGCTGGCCGACGCCGATATGCAGAAGGCGTTCTGTCGCCAGCGCCGGCCGCGGCATGACGTCGTAGAGCGGAGAGAGCCGCCAGGCGTTCGTCGCCGGATCCCAGAGGAACGCATGGTTGCGCAGGTGATCATCATCGTTGCTGACGAGGATGTTGAAGACCATCCGGCCAAAGAGCTCCAGCAGATCAACCTTGATTCCTTCCTTGCCGATGCGGCTGCGGATCGCGTCCGCGATATCGGCGTAGCTCTTGGTGCTCGACTCAGCTTCGTGGCAGCCCAGCAGGGTCAAGGCGCTGACTAGGTGACGGCGGCGCTGGGCTCCGTCGATCAGGTCACGATCGAAGCGCCGGATCAACATGACCGTCTTCCCGCCAAGCGTTTCGGTTCGGACAGCCGGCACGTTTAGCCCCGCGTCGCTTGCCAACATGAGGGTTGCGGCCTCTATCCAGGGCACATCAAGTCGCTCGCCGTGCGAACGGAACTTGGCCAGCCACAGCACGCCTGCATCGTCCTCCACGCCGGCCTTGGGGCGCATGCCGCCAAGCTGGGAACCGGCCAGGAAAATGTCTTCCAGCTGGGCCGGAATCGGTAGGCCTTGTTCGATGCGGTCCGCCGCCTCCATCAGGTACTCGAGCCGATGGATGCTGTTCTTCACGATATGCGGCTGCGCCTCGAGCGATGGGCGGATGTCCAGCGCACCGACGCGCTGATTGCCGGCCTCCAGCAGATAGGCCGATTCCGGCAGGCTGTTCAGTGGCGCCTTGAAGCGCGCTTCGATAACGCGACGTCCCCAGGCGTCCGGGGCGGCGGCGCGGATCCCGCCGAACAGGGTTAGCCCCTCGACTGGCAGCAGCTCCTTGCCGCGGATAGCTTCCCGATCGGTGATCGCCAGGCTGACCGGATCCACCGCGATCGCATTGGGTCGGTCGAGGTACTTGAGCCCGTACCGGAAGCTGGAGGCGATCACCTCGGTGCCATCTTCGGTGAGTTCCAGCAGGCCCGCCGGCACACACTGGTCCTGCAGGTAGATGAAAACGGCTAGGGTCTTTTTGCTCAAAAGTCGATCTCCTTCAGCTCGGCCGGGCTCAGCGCACGCGCGCGCACGCGCCGGGTGGATTCCTGCAGCGCGCGCACAGACGGATCTTCTTCGACGAGCAGGTTCGCCAGCGTCTTGCCGGGCGCCAGGGCGTCGAGATAGCGGATGATCTGGCCGATGGCGACCTTCGGTGAGCCGCTCTCGATCTGGTACAGCGTCGTCCGGGAGATACCGGCACGCGCCGCAGCCTCGTCTTGCGTGACGCGACGGGCAATGCGCAGCTGCTTGAGGCGCTCGCCCAACGATTCAAGCTGGCCGGCAAGAGAAGGCGGCAGGGTTTGGGCGACTTTCATGTTCGTTAAAACAGGCACTATTTAGATAGTGTTCAGTATAACGAACAGCGCTTAGTAAGTCAAAGGTATGTTCGTAATTCCACCCATTATTGAGATAGCGATGGTTTTTACGAACACCTCGCGTGAGTGCCTCAACTGCCGCAGGGGGGCGGCGGTCTTGGCGCAGATGGGGGCTAACGGCACCCAGTTTGGCACCGTTGAGCACCGGCAAATTGCCATTGAGCTCCAGCGTAAAGCGCGTAGCCGCGGTATGCCGCAGATCATGGATATGCACATCAGTGATACCCACTGCAGTGCACGCACGATCCCAAACGGCTTTCAACGCACTGTAGGTTATCGGCAGGATGCGCGGATCGAAGTCATCGTCCGGACGGAGGGCCGCGAGCATCATTAAGATGTTCATTGCCGCCGGATTAAGCGGTACTTCGCGGGCGCCGGCCTTGGCATCTCCCAGACGTAGCAGGCAGCGCCCCCAATCGAGATCCGCCCAGGTTGCATGCAGCAATGGCTCTGAAACGCGCATTGCAGTTTCCAGTAGCAGTGCGATGGCCGACGCAGCATAGGGATTCAGTGACTTCTCGAGCGCACAGCTAATCTTGCGCCACTCGGCGTTGGTGAGCACGCGGTCACGCGCATTGTCAATCTTGGGCATGTTGAGATGCGTCGCCGGATTGCGTGCCGGCTCGATCCACAGCCACGTCTTGCGCACGTAGTTGAAGACCTGGCGCAGCAGCGCCCGCTCGAGGCCAATCGTCGCCGCTTCGTAACCCTCGCGCAGCATTGCATCCACCAGTTCCTGTACCTGGTAGGCCATGATTTCGGCCATCGGCGTCTTTGCCAGTTGGCGGATCTGGCGATGAGTTTCGACAGCGCCCTCCTCTTGGAGTCGGCGGTGATCATGCAGTCCGTTGGGAATTTTTCGCGGTAGGTTGCCCGGCGCCAGGCTCACTTCACAGTAAATCCCCGGGGCTACCGTAGCGCCCTTCGAAGGCTTGATGATCTGGATGATATCGAGACCGGCGGCGCGCAAGTAGCAGTTGATGCGGCCCGCATCCTGGCGTGCGCCTTTCAGACTGGGTAAGCGTTCAAGGGCGTACCGCTGCAGCGCCTGCGCGAGCGTCGTCCGCCATGGGCCGTCGTGCTTAGGCTTTCCCGCTTCGAGGACTTTCTGGCGTAGGCGCTCGGCTTCACGCCGCGCTGCCGCTTCGGACATGAAACCAGTGCGGTAGATGGACTGGCCTTTGATGCGCAGGCGGAACGACCAGACCGCTCCTTCTTGGTAGGGTTTAACAGCCATGGTTGGCTCCTTCGACCATCACGGCCGCCGGCATGGCGCGGGGGACAACAGGAAACAGTTGAAGCATCACAGCAACTCCTTTGACTCGGAGTTATGTATAGCTTCAGATGAAAACATCAGAAAATTTCGCCGAAAATCGTCATCGTACGCAGTCGAACGCACCGTGGCGCAACCGTTTCCACCCGTTATTGACAGAAATTTGTCAGAACGGGATGAAAAAATGGGCCCTCGTGGGGGCCCCTTTTTTCACCGTGCCTCAAAAGTCCTGCTGTTTGAAGCACATAAAACTGGTGGCCAGGGGCGGAATCGAACCGTCGACACGCGGATTTTCAGTCCGCTGCTCTACCAACTGAGCTACCTGGCCACAGGAAGCCGCACATTATAGTGGCTGTCATGATTGCCGTCAAAAAATCTCCACGGCCCCATCAGAGGCATTGCAGCAGATTCGCCTCGCAGTACAGCTTCTTCAGATACGCCAAGCCGATCCACAGCCAGAACAGCAAAAAGAAGGCCACGAAGGGCAGATGCTTGTCGATGATCTGCGGCGGTGCAATCTTGCGCACGATTTTCAACACGGGCCCGGTGACGATGACGAAGACCTTGTAGATAATGTTGGTGTCGCGGCGGCTGCCGGCCAGCAGGGCGAGCAGACCCTGGCCGAGCAGAAACAACAGGGCAACTTCGACCAGCGCGCGCAGCACGCCGAGGATGAGGAGTTCGGGGTGACTCATGGTATGTTCAAACTTTCCTGAATGGGATTGATGCAACGATGAATTACGATCACTGGCGACATTATGCCCGCGGCTGGGTGTTTCATTTTTTGGGTAAAACCGATATCGCCTATGCGGCGTATGTCGAGGCGCTTCGTTTCGACCCCACCGATGTGCAATCGGCGCGCCATCTGGCGTCGATTGCGGCGGAAAAACATCGCTGGGAGGTCGCCGAGTCCTGGTTTGAAAAGGTGCTCGAACTGGCTCCGGATGACGCCGATAGCTGGTTCAACCTCGGCTTCGTGCGCGAACACGCCGGCAAGGCGGCAGGATCCGTCGCCGCGTTTGCCGAGGCGGTGCGCCTCAAGCCGATCCAGGATCGCGCCTGGTATGGCATGGGCCTGGCGCACGCGCGCCTGGGTCAGCACGACGCGGCTGCGAAGTCCTTGCAGGAGGCCGTCAGGCTGCAACCGATGAACGGCGAGGCCTACTACCAACTCGGCATGGCCCTGCATCACGCGCGTCGCCCCGACGAGGTAACAGCGGTCGTCGCAAAACTGGTCGGCTTCGAACCGAAGCGCGCGAAGAAACTGGTGCAGGACACCGAGCGGGCCGACCTGATGCATCTCATTCCCGAACTCCCCTTCTGATCCACAAGCCGGCGGGACGACGCCGGCAAAGTCGGCGCTGGCGGGACGGCGCCAGCCGACACGCCGCCAAACATGGGGACTGCGCCAGCCTTTACGCCGCCAACATGGGGACGGCGCACCGATAAAAAAACCGGCCCAGAATCTGGGCCGGTTTGAAACACGGGGGGGAACTTCGTCCCCCTTCCTCCTCCGGTAATACTCAGACGCCCTTGGTGTCGATGTCGCCTTCCAGGTTCGGGTAGCGCACGTGGTCGACCAGTTCCTGAATCTTCTTGCTTGGTGCCGGAGAGATCAGCGAGCCGACGATCACGCCGATGATGCCGGCCGGGATGCCCCAGAAGCCAGCAGCGATCGGAGCGATGTCCCACCACTGGTTGGCCGCGACACCACCGAAGAACGGGTAGGTCATGTACATGTAGTACATGCAGATACCCAGTCCCGCGGTCATGCCGATGACCGCACCGAGGTAGTTGGCACGCCGCCAGAACACGCCGAGCACCAGCGCCGGGAAGAAGCCCGAAGCGGCCAGCGAGAACGCGGCACCGACCAGGAACAGGATGTCGCCCGGCTTCAGGCTGGTGACATACGCGGCGATCAACGCCACCACCAGCAGCAGGCCCTTGGACACCGCGAGGCGGCGCACCGTGGAGGCTTGCGGGTCGATCATCTTGTAATAAAGGTCGTGCGACATGGCGTTGGCGATGGTCAGCAGCAGGCCGTCGGCGGTGGAGAGCGCCGCGGCGAGACCGCCAGCCGCCACCAGACCCGAGATCACATAGGGCAGGCCCGCGATTTCCGGGGTCGCCAACACGATCAGGTCGCCGCCGATGGTGATTTCGGCCAACTGCACGATGCCGTCCTTGTTGATGTCGGCAATCGCCATCAGCGTCTTGTCCACCGCCGCCCAGTTACTGACCCAGGCCGGTAGCGCGGAGAAGCTCGTTCCGACCAGGCTGCTATAGACCTCGTACTTGGCCAGAATGGCCAGCGCCGGGGCGGTGAAGTAGAGCAGGAAGATAAAGAACAACGACCAAGTCACCGATGTCCGCGCATCCTTGACCGACGGCGTCGTGTAGTAACGCATCAGGATGTGCGGCAGCGCGGCGGTGCCCACCATCAGACAGAGGATCAGCGCCAGGAAGTTCTTCTTTGCCTTGGTGCGGTTCTTCTCGACTTCCTCCGGCGTCTTGCCGGTGGCGGCGAAGGGCTCGGCATGGGCCTTGACGTTACCCGCCTTGGCAGCCGCGCCGGTCTTGGCCGCGGTCCAGGCCTTCTTGGCGGCAGCCGGGTCGGTCGGGTAGTCCTTGACAGCCTTTTCCGCGGATTCCACGGCCTTCGCGTCGAGCGGATCGGCAGACTTCAGGGCAGCGACTTTATCCTCGAGCTTCTTCCTTTCCTCGGCGAGGAAGTTGGCGCCACCGGTTTCCAGCCCTTTCAGGTTGGCATCGGCGGCGGCGGCACGCTCGCGGAAGATCGCGCGCACCGATTCTTCGGCGGCGCCCTTCGGCGTGGTCTTGTCATTGAACTCCTTCTCCAGCGCGGTCACCTTGGGCAGGGCCGAGGTGTAGGCGGAGATCTGCGGGATCGGGCTGCCGGTGTGATTCATCGACAACCAGACCACCGGGATCATGTAGGCGACGATCAGGATGATGTACTGCGCCACTTGGGTCCAGGTCACCGCCTTCATGCCGCCGAGGAAGGAGCAGACCAGGATGCCGGCGAGGCCGACGAACACGCCGACGCCGAACTCGAGGCCGGTGAAGCGGCTGGTGATCAGGCCGACGCCGTAAATCTGCGCGATCACATAAGTGAAGGAGCAGATGATGGCGGCGATCACGCCGATCAGTCGCGGCAGGTTGCCGCCATAGCGCTCGCCGAGGAAGTCCGGAATCGTGAATTGGCCGAACTTGCGCAGGTAGGGCGCGAGGAACAGCGCCACCAGGCAGTAGCCGCCGGTCCAGCCCATGACAAACGCCAGTCCGTCATAACCGGTGAGATACAGCGTGCCGGCCATGCCGATGAACGACGCGGCCGACATCCAGTCGGCGCCGGTCGCCATGCCGTTGAACAGCGCCGGCACGCGGCGACCCGCGACATAGTATTCCGACACGTCCGCCGTCTTCGACATGAAGCCGATGCCGGCGTAGAGCAGGATGGTGGCGAACAGGAACAGGTAGCCGAGCATCTTGTTCGGCACACCCATCTGCTCGAGGATGCCGACGATGATGACGAAGGTGACGAAGCCGCCGGTGTAGAAAGTGTAGTACTTCTTCAGGCTGGCGGTAAATTGCGATTGGGTCTGGGTAGCCATTATTCATCCTCCCCTTCGTGGACGCCGTATTCCTGGTCCAGGTTATTCATGTAACGGGCGTAGAACCAGATGATGGCGACGTAGATGATCAGCGCGCCCTGAGCCCCCATGTAGAAGCCCAGCGGGCCGATGATATTGATCTCGTTCAGTTCGCGCGCGTACCAGCCGAACACGAAAGTGACGACGAACCAGATCGCCAGCAGGATCGCGGTGATCCTGAGGTTTTTGTTCCAGTAGTCATGGTGCTTCTGGGTAAGCTGCATATCTATTAGCCTCCTCGTTGATTGAATTTGATCTGCCAACACCTGTCGCGGCAGGCGCATGTTCTGCCACCAAGCTTACGGGATGCTTACAAAATTCGCCAACCCATTGATGCGGCGCACCATTTCAGGCCGCCGTAGCGACGACACTCATGCATTTTGGGTAGCGAAAACCAGCCGGATCAGGGTGCCTTCTCCTTGCGGATTGTCGAGCACCTCGATGCTTGCCCGATGCAGGTCGGCAATCTCGCGCACGATGGCCAGACCGAGTCCGCTGCCCTCGGCGTCCGTACCCAAGGCCCTGAAAAAACGATCAAAAATCCGCTGACGATCCTCTTGCGCGATGCCGATGCCCGTGTCTTCCACTTCCAGCATTGGTTCGGGTGAGGCGTGCAGACGCACGGTCACGCGCCCGCCTGCGGGAGTGTATTTGATGGCGTTGTCGACAAGGTTGTCGATCATCTCGCACAGCAGCAAAGGCAAGCCAAATATTTTCATTCCCGCCCCCGCTTCCTCGAAGCCGAGGTCGATGTTGCGCGCCAGCGCCCGCGCGACACAGTGGCTCATCACGTCACGCACCAGCGCATCGAGATCGACCGGCTCCAGCGCGCGCGGCTTCTCATGGCTGGCCTCGGCACGCGCCAGTTGCAACAACTGATAGGCCATGTGGGATGCACGATCGACCCCGGCGGCGATGCGCTGCAGGTAATCGGGCAATTGCTTGCTATCGCTTTCCTGCAAGGCCAGCTCGACTTGGGTTTTCAGGCCCGTCAGCGGGGTCTTCAACTGATGGGCGGCGGCGGCAATGAAGCGCTGCTGGGCATCGAGGTTGTCCTGCAAGCGCGACATCATGTCGTTGAAGGCGGCGACCATCGGCCGCAGCTCTTCGGGAACAGTGTGCAACGCGATGGGCGAGAGATCGTCGGGCCGGCGCTTGCGGATCCGCAACTGCAAACGATTGAGCGGCGCCAGACCGCGCGTCAGGCCGATCCAGACGAGAATCACCGCCAACGGAATGACGGCGAATTGCGGCAACAGCACGCCGGAAATAATGCGCGAGGCAAGCGCGCTACGCTGCTTGCGTGTTTCGGCAACCTGCACCAGCAATGGCCGCGCATCCGACGGCCATGGCAAGAGCTGATAGGCGATGCGGACGCGTTCCCCCATCACGTGGCCGCTGCGGAACTGCACCTCGCCCAGCGCGCGCTTGCTGCCCGCCGGCAAGGGCGGAATTTCCCCGTCTCCGGCGATCAGTTCGCCGCCGGCGACGGCCACCTGGTGATACTGCTTGTCCGCGTCGTCGTCCGCCACCGAAGCGGACGACGCCTTGGGCAGGGACACCGTGATGCCCTCCGGCGTGACCACCAGGTTGCGCACGATCCGGCCGACCTGGTCCGCCAGTACAAAGTCGTAAGGTTGATTGGCAATCTCGTCGGCGATGTGATGGGTCGCGGCAATCGAAATCGGCCAGACCAGCAGCAGCGGCGCCAGCATCCAGTCGAGAATTTCCCCAAACAGGGAGTTGAGCGCCGGATTGCGATCGCTGAAAACCGAAGCACGCTTGGCCTTCTCAGGAAACACGCCGGGCCGCCCCAAGGGTGTCTGCCCCCTGGGGGGGGGACGCCGCGCAGCGGCGTTTTCGGGGGGGCTCTTAAGTGTCGCCAACGACTTCTCCGTTCGGCTTGGCGAGGCAATAGCCCAATCCGCGCACCGTGGCAATGCGGATGTCCTCCTGCTCCAGTTTTTTCCTCAGGCGATGGATGTACACCTCGATAGCGTTGGTACTCACCTCTTCGCCCCAACCACAGAGGTGATCGATGAACTGGTCCTTGCTCACCAGGCGACCAACCCGCAGCAGAAGAATTTCAAGTAGCGCCAGCTCACGCACCGAGAGATCGAGGATTTGATCATGGCAACGCGCCACCCGCTCGCCCTGGTCGTAGCTGAGGCAGCCGAACTCGATGCGGTTGGACAGCGCCGTGCCACGTCGCGTCAGCGCCCGCACGCGCGCCTCAAGCTCCGGTAAGGCGAAGGGCTTGGTCATGTAATCGTCGGCACCGGCATCCAGGCCGCGCACGCGGTCTTCCAGGCCGTCCTGCGCGGTGAGGATCAGCACCGGGAGTGCATTCTTGCGCGTACGCAGACGCTTCAACACCTCGATGCCCGGCAACTTGGGCAGTCCCAGATCGAGGATCAGCAGGTCAAACGGTTGCGACATGAGCGCGGCATCCGCATCGACGCCATTACTGACATGATCGACCGCATAACCCGACCTGCGCAACGCGCGCACCAAGCCGTCCGCGATCAATGCATCATCTTCGGCAAGCAAAACTCTCATCTGTCACCCATCCCACAACATGGCGCCGCTGCGCATTGTAAGCGCTGAGTAAGGATGCCCGCCGATAATCCGCCCGCTCAAAAAGGTGCGCCCGTTCCTGCGCCGCCCGTCAACTCCGGCTCACCAATAATATTTGGCGGCGGGGTATTCAATCGATTATCAACAATCCATTCTCATTTTATTCGGGGGCAACATGGCTCAAGAAACTTGGGAACGCATTCGGTCGAATCCGAAGTTCCAAGCGTTCGTCAACAAGCGCAACAACTACTCTATTGTCATGAGCATCCTCATGATTATCACCTACTATGGCTACATCCTGCTCATCGCCTTCGACAAGCCCTTTCTGGCGACCAAGCTGGGCGAAGGCATGGTGACCTCCATCGGTATCCCGATGGGCGTGGGCGTCATCCTTATCACCATCGTCCTGACCTGGATCTACGTGCGGCGCGCCAACACCGAGTTCGACACCGAAGCCGAAGCCATCATCAAGGAGGCCACCAAGTGAATCCCGCTCTCAAATTCCTGTATGTGGCCGCGGCCATATTGCTCACCGGCGCGGCCGGCATGGCCGTCGCCGCCGGGGCCGACCTCGGCCAGACGGCCAAGCAGGTGACCAACTGGACCGCCATCGGGATGTTCGCCATCTTCGTCGGCGCCACGCTGTGGATTACCAAGTGGGCGGCGGCCAAGACCAAGACGGCGGCCGACTTCTACACTGCCGGCGGTGGCATCACCGGCTTCCAGAACGGTCTGGCCATCGCCGGCGACTACATGTCGGCAGCCTCCTTCCTCGGGATTTCCGGCCTGGTGTTCGCTTCCGGCTTCGACGGCCTGATCTTCTCGATCGGTTGGCTGGTCGGCTGGCCGGTCATCACCTTCCTGATGGCGGAGCGCCTGCGCAACCTCGGCAAGTTCACTTTCGCCGACGTCGCCTCCTACCGCTTCGCCCAGACCCCGTTGCGCAGCTTCGCCGCGACGGGCACGCTGGTCGTGGTGGCCTTCTACCTGATTGCCCAAATGGTCGGCGCCGGCCAGCTCATCAAGGTGCTGTTCGGTCTCGAATACATCTACGCGGTGATGCTGGTGGGCGTCATCATGATGATGTACGTACTGTTCGGCGGCATGACGGCCACCACTTGGGTGCAGATCATCAAGGCGGTGATGCTGCTCACCGGCGCGACCTTCATGGCCATCATGGTGCTTTACCAGTTCAACTTCTCGCCCGAGGCGCTGTTCACCAAGGCGGTCGAGGTGCATAGCAAGCACGACGCCATCATGGGTCCAGGTGCACTGATTAACGATCCGATCTCGGCCATTTCGGTCGGCATGGCGCTGATGTTCGGCACCGCCGGCCTGCCGCACATCCTGATGCGCTTCTTCACCGTGCCCAACGCCAAGGAAGCCCGCAAGTCGGTGGCCTGGGCGACGACCTGGATCGGCTACTTCTACATCCTTACCTTCATCATCGGCTTCGGCGCCGTGGTCAACCTGATCCCCAACCCGACCGATTACTTTGTCGGTGGCGACATCGCCAAGGGCCTCAAGGGCGGCGGCAACATGGCGGCCGTGCATCTGGCCAATGCCGTCGGCGGCAACATGTTCCTGGGCTTCATCTCCGCCGTGGCCTTCGCCACGATCCTGGCGGTGGTGGCTGGCCTGACGCTCTCCGGCGCCTCGGCCGTGTCGCATGACCTCTACGCTTCGGTCTGGCGCCATGGCAACGTCGATTCCGCCACCGAACTGCGCGTGTCGAAGATCACCACCGTGATCCTCGGCATCGTCGCCGTGCTGCTCGGCATCATCTTCGAAAAGCAGAACGTCGCCTTCATGGTGATGCTGGCCTTCACGGTCGCCTGCTCGGCCAACTTCCCGGTGCTGTTCATGTCCGTGCTGTGGAAGAACTGCACGACACGCGGTGCGGTGGCCGGTGGTACCGTCGGCCTGATCCTCTCGGTGGCGCTGACGATCGTCTCGCCGGCCGTGTGGGAAGCTGCGCTGGGCAACCCGAAGGGTAGCGCGCTGTTCCCCTACGCTTCGGCCGCCATCTTCTCGATGACCGCCGCCTTCTTCGTCATCTGGCTGGTGTCGATTCTCGACAACAGCAAACAGGCCCAGAAGGAACGCGCACTGTTCGACGACCAGCTGACCCGGTCGGAAACCGGTGTCGGTGCGGCGACCGCTTCCACGCACTAAGTCGTCATTGCTTCACAAAATAGGCCAACCTACGGGTTGGCCTATTTTTTGTCCGCGGCATCGCTGCATGTTGGCTCCACGGAAAGTTCGCTTCACCCAGGCCATCTCGTTCGGGCTCGCCAAATGAAACACCCGGCCGGAGCCGGGTGTTTCATGACGCAGAACGAACCGCCAGACAGCGCGGTTCAGGCGGGCATTACATACCCATGTCCATGCCGCCCATGCCACCCATGCCGCCCATGCCGCCACCGCCCATGCCGCCACCGGCGGCCGGCTTGTCTTCAACCAGTTCGGCGACCATGCAGTCGGTGGTAAGCATCAGGCTGGCGATTGAAGCTGCATTTTGCAGCGCGATGCGGGTGACCTTGGTCGGGTCCAGCACGCCCATCGCCACCATGTCGCCGTACTCGCTGGTCGCCGCGTTGTAACCGTAGTTGCCCTTGCCTTCGAGCACCTTGTTGACGACCACGGAGGGCTCATCGCCGGTGTTGGCGACGATCTCGCGGATCGGCTGTTCCAGGGCGCGCAGCACGATCTTGATGCCGGCGTCCTGGTCGTGGTTGTCGCCCTTGAGCTTGGCGGCGACCACCGCCTGCCGCGCGCGCAGGAGTGCAACGCCGCCGCCGGCGACGATGCCTTCTTCAACAGCAGCGCGCGTGGCGTGCAGAGCATCCTCGACACGGGCCTTCTTCTCTTTCATCTCGACTTCGGTGGCGGCACCAACCTTGATCAGCGCCACACCGCCGGCCAGCTTGGCGACGCGCTCCTGCAGCTTTTCCTTGTCGTAGTCGCTGGTCGCCTCTTCGATCTGCT
>JAUSBB010000073.1 GCA_030652245.1 Rhodocyclaceae bacterium
GTTATCGACACCGTGCGTCTGGCTTACTGGCAGGGCAAGGGCGCCCAGTTGTCGCCGACCGCCGCGCGTCTGGTCAAGCAATCGGCTGCGGTTGCGGTTAGCGCCTGAAAACATGGTCGTCCTGGGGCGAATTACCGCCCCATACGGCGTGCAGGGCTGGGTCAGGCTGCATCCTTTCGGGGACGACCCCGGGCGCTGGAGCGAGATTCCTCGCTGGTGGCTGGGTCGGGACGAAAACGATTTCTCTGCTTGGTGCGCTTACCCGCTCCAGGAAATTCGGCTGCACAGCAAAGGTTGGGTTGTCAAGCTGACGGGCGTCGATGATCGCAGTGGAGCCGAGCGTCTGGTTGGAAACTTTTTTGGCGCGCCGCGCGATGCCTTGCCCAAACCCGGTCTTGGCGAGTTTTACTGGGCGGATTTGATTGGGTTGTCGGTGGTGAACCTCGGCAATGAGTCGCTGGGTCGGGTGGCTGATCTGGTCGAGTCGGGCGCCCATGCGGTGCTGGTGGTGACTGAAGAAAACAGCCGTGGCGAGAAAGTCGAACGCCTCTTGCCTTTTGTTGATCATGTGGTCAAGGAGGTCGACATACCGGCCGGTCTGATGCGGGTCGACTGGGCATTGGACTGGTAGAAGCGGACTGGCAGATGCGCTTTGACGTGGTCACGCTGTTTCCCGAGATGTTCGCGGCGGTGACCGACTGTGGCATCACCCGGCGGGCGCTGGAACGTGGTTTGTGGCAACTGGAATGCTGGAATCCGCGCGACCGGACAGAGAATGTCCATCGCACGGTGGATGTCCGGCCCTTTGGTGGCGGGCCGGGGATGGTGATGCAGGCCGGGCCGCTGGAGCGCACGATAGACGCGTCCAAGGCGGCGCGTGAAGAAAGCGGCCTTGCCGGGCGAGTGATCTACCTGTCGCCGCAAGGCCAGCCGCTCACGCATGCGCGGGTGATGGACTTGGCGGTGGGGAGCGGGGCGATTCTGCTGTGCGGCCGCTACGAAGGTGTTGATGAGCGCTTGATCGAGCGCTGCGTGGATGAGGAATTGTCTCTGGGAGACTTTGTGCTCTCGGGGGGTGAAGTGGCTGCGCTGGCGTTGATTGACGCCTGTGTGCGGCAGTTGCCGGGGGCCTTGAATGACGCGGGCTCGGCAGTTGAAGATTCGTTTGTCGATGGGCTGCTCGATTGTCCGCACTACACGCGGCCCGAAGTGTATGAAGGATTAGCCGTGCCGGAGGTTCTACTCTCCGGGCACCACGAGAACATCCGCCGCTGGCGACTTAAACAGTCGTTGCTGCGGACCCGGGAGCGCCGCCCGGAGCTGTTTGCCAAATGGCTGGCGCAACACGCTCACTCGTTGAGTCGTGAGGAAACGCAACTACTTCACGAGATCGAAGCCGAATCGAACGAAGGAGCTCTGCGGTCGTGATAAATGTAGTAGCAAGAATTGCTTTGGAGAAAACGACATGAACCTGATTCAACAACTGGAACAAGAAGAAATCGAGCGGCTGGGCAAGACGATCCCGGAATTCGCGCCGGGCGACACGGTCGTCGTCAGCGTCAATGTGGTGGAAGGCGAGCGGAAACGTGTTCAAGCGTTTGAGGGCGTGGTGATTGCCAAGCGCAACCGTGGCCTCAATTCGAGCTTCATCGTGCGCAAGATTGCGTCCGGCGAGGGCGTCGAGCGCACCTTCCAGACCTATTCCCCGTTGGTGGCCAGCATCGAGCTGAAGCGCCGCGGCGATGTGCGTCGCGCCAAGCTTTACTACCTGCGCGACCGCTCCGGCAAGTCGGCGCGGATCAAGGAGAAGCTCACCAGAAGGGTTGTCGCGGCCAAGGAATGAATTTTCAGGGCTGCATCAGCAAAAAGGGACGCCGCGGCGTCCCTTTTTGTTGGCTTGGATTAGCTTGCGTCAGACGGTTTTATCCCGCTCGATGAGCGCGTAGGCCGAGTGATTGTGGATGGACTCGAAGTTCTCCGACTCGACAACGTAGGCGTCGATGCGAGTGTCGGCATTCAGCACGCCGGCCACGTCGCGCACGATGTCCTCGACGAACTTCGGATTGTCGTAGGCCCGTTCGGTAATCATCTTCTCGTCTGGCCGCTTCAGCAGGCCATACAGTTCGCATGAAGCCTGCGTTTCGGCCATCCGCACCAGTTCCTCGATCCAGACGAAGCTGTTGGTGGTGGCCGTGATGGTGATGTGCGAGCGCTGGTTGTGGGCGCCGCGCTCGGAAATCTTTTTCGAGCAGGGGCACAGGCTGGTGGCTGGCACGATGACGCGCGTGGTTTGCCGGTAGTGGTTGCCATCGAGAATCTCGCCGATAAACGTCACCTCATAATCCATCAGGCTTTTCACCTTCGAGGCGGGCGCTTCCTTGTTGAAGAAGTAGGGGAAGCTCAGCTCCTGGGGGCCGGTGGCGGCCTCCAGCCGCTTCACCATCTCGCGCAGCATCGACTCGAAGCTCTCGACCGAGACTTCGCGTTCGTTGGCGTTGAGAATTTCGACGAAGCGCGACATGTGGGTGCCCTTGAAATTGTGGGGCAGCCCGACATACAGGTTGAAGGTGGCGATGGTGTGCTGCACCCCGCCGGTTTTGTCGAGCACCTTGACCGGGTGGCGGATGGACTTGATGCCGACCTTGTTGATCGGCAACTGGCGCGAGTCGAGGCTGGATTGAACGTCTGGTATGGCCATGATGTCTTTCAGGTTCACCGGCATGTCCTTTGTGGCGTTGGAGGTAGCGGTCTATCGACCGTCATTGCCGCGCCACTGTAACATACCTGACTAGATTACTCAAGTAATGGATTGCTTGAACATTTTGATGCGTTCGATCAGGGCGGCCGAGTTTAAGCCAAGTTCCGCCAGCATTTCGCCCTGCTCGCCATGTTCGATGAAACTGTCTGGCAAACCCAGGCGCAGCAAGGGTTTGACTAATCCCATGCCCTCCAGCGCGCGCGCGACTTCAGAGCCGGCGCCGCCGATGATGGTGTTTTCTTCAACGGTCACCAGCAGATCGTGCGTTTCCGCCAGCTCACGGATCAGCGCCAGGTCGAGGGGCTTGACGAAGCGCATGTTGGCGACGGTGGCATCGAGTGACTCAGCGGCTTCCAGCGCGGCGGTGAGCAGCGTGCCAAAGGCGAGGATCGCCACACCGCGGCCGCGCCGCCGGATTTCTCCCTTGCCCAGCGGCAGCGCATCAAGAGTCGGCGCTGGCGGGACGGCGGCACCGCTACTGGAGCCACGGGGATAGCGCACCGCCGCCGGGCCGGGGTGATGGTAGGCGGTGGTCAGCATCTGGCGGCATTCCGCCTCGTCGGCGGGGGCCATGACCACCAGGTTCGGGATGCAGGCGAGGAACGATAGGTCGAAGGCGCCCTGGTGGGTCGCGCCGTCGGCGCCGACCAGGCCGCCACGGTCGATGGCAAAGGTGACATCGAGATTTTGCAGCGCGATGTCGTGAATCAGTTGGTCGTAAGCGCGTTGCAGGAAGGTCGAGTAGATCGCCACCACCGGCTTCATGCCCTCGCAGGCGAGACCGGCGGCGAAGGTCAGCGCGTGCTGCTCGGCGATGCCGACGTCGTGATAGCGATCGGGATGTTCCGCGGCGAAGCGCGTCATGCCGGAACCTTCGCACATCGCCGGCGTGATGCCGACGAGCCGCGTATCGGCCGCGCCCATGTCGCACAGCCAGTCGCCAAAAATGCGCGTGAAGGAAAGTTTGCCGCCGCCCTTGCCCGATTGGATGCCGTTGTGCGCGTCAAACTTGGCGACGCCGTGGTAGAGCACCGGATCGGCTTCGGCCAGTTTGTAGCCTTGCCCCTTCCGGGTGATGACATGCAGGAATTGCGGGCCTTTCAGTTCGCGCAGGTTCTGCAAGGTGGGGATCAGGGATTCGAGGTCGTGGCCGTCAATCGGGCCGATGTAGTTGAAGCCGAGTTCCTCGAATAGCGTGCCCGGCACGAACATGCCCTTGACGTGCTCCTCGGCGCGCTTGGCCAGTTGCAGCAGGGGCGGGGCCATCGCCAAGACCTTTTCACCGGCGCGGCGCGCGGCGTTGAAGGTGCGCCCGGAGAGCAGGCGGGCAAGGTACTTGTTGAGCGCGCCGACCGGCGGCGAAATCGACATGTCGTTGTCGTTGAGGATGACGAGCAGGTTGGCGTCGATCACCCCGGCGTTGTTGAGTGCCTCGAAAGCCTGGCCGGCCGACATGGCGCCATCGCCGATGATGGCGACGACGCGTCGCTGTTCACCTTTATCGCGCGCCGCCACCGCCATGCCGAGGGCCGCCGAGATTGAAGTGGAGGAATGGCCGACGCCAAAGGTGTCGTAGGCGCTCTCGTCACGGCGCGGGAAACCCGAAATGCCCGCCTTGGTGCGTAACCCCGCCATGCCGGCGCGGCGGCCGGTGAGCACCTTGTGCGCATAGGTTTGGTGGCCGACATCCCAGACCAGCCGGTCCTCGGGCGTGGAAAAGACGTAATGCAGGGCGATGGTGAGTTCGATGGTGCCGAGATTCGACGAGAGGTGTCCGCCGGTCTTGGCGACCGAGTCGAGCAGGAAGGCGCGCAACTCTTCGGCCAGCGCGGGTAATTGCTCGCGTGGCAGTTGCCGCAGATCGGCCGGGTCGCTAATCGTATCGAGTAGTGGGAAGGCCATGTTCAAAAATTACGGTCGACGATGTAATCGGTCAGCGCATGCAGGCGCGCGGTATCCGCCGGGCAAACGTCGAGCGCCGCATGGGCTTCCGCGCGCAACCGCGCGGCAAGTTCCTTGGCGCGCGTCAGTCCCAGCATGCTGACATAGGTGGGCTTGTCTTGTGCGGCATCCTTGCCGGCGGTCTTGCCCAGGGTGACGGTGCTGCCTTCGGCATCGAGAATGTCATCGACCACCTGAAACAGCAGGCCGGCGCGATTGGCATAGTGGCTCAAGCGTTGCAAAGTGGTTTCATCGGCCGCGCCGGCGTGGGCGCCCAGCAAAACAGCGGCGCGAATCAGCGCGCCGGTTTTGTGGATGTGCATGAATTCGAGTTCTTCAATCGACAGCGCCAGTCCGATCGAGGCCAAATCGATCGCCTGCCCGCCCGCCATGCCGCGCGAACCGGCGGCCTGTGCCAGCACGGTGAGCATCTGCAACTGGCGTTCGGAAGTGGGCGCGGCGGGCTGTTCGGCCAGCCACTGAAAAGCCAGTGTCTGCAACGCGTCGCCGACCAGCAAGGCGGTCGCTTCGTCGTATTCGACGTGACAGGTCGGGCGGCCGCGGCGCAGGACGTCGTTGTCCATGGTGGGCAGGTCGTCGTGCACCAGCGAATAAGCGTGGATCAGTTCCACCGCGCAGGCGGCGACATCAATCAGTCGTGGATCGGCCTTGATCGCCTCGCCGGCGGCATGGCACAGCAGCGGGCGGATGCGCTTGCCGCCTCCGAGCACGCTGTAGCGCATGGCAGCGTGCAGTCGCGCCGGCGCGGTCGTTGCGGGAGGCAGACAGCGTTCCAGCGCCGTTTCGGTGCGGCGCTGGATCATGGC
>JAUSBB010000075.1 GCA_030652245.1 Rhodocyclaceae bacterium
GCCAGGCGCTGGTGACCGATACGCCGCTGGTGGTGGAAATTCCGAAATACACGATCAACATGGCCAAGGAAGGACACTCAAAAAAATGAAGTGGACCGATAGCCTCGATATCGCCATCGAACTGGCCGAGCGTCACCCGGATGTCGATCCGAAAGCGCTCAACTTTGTCGACCTGATGCGCTGGGTCATGGCCTTGCCCGGTTTTGAGGAAGACGAGCATCACTGTGGCGAGAAGAAGCTCGAAGCGATTCAGCAGGCCTGGATCGACGAACTCGAATGAGGCGATGCAGGTCTGCTTCATCGATACGCATTGCCATCTCGATGCCGCCGCATTCGACGGCGACCGTGACGCAGTGGCCGCCGCGGCCGAGGATGCCGGCGTAACGACCCTCGTTGTGCCGGCGGTCGAGCGCGCCAACTTTGGCGTGGTAACCAGTATCTGCCGTGAATATCCTGGCTGCGTTCCGGCCTACGGCATCCATCCTTTGTTTGTTGGCCGTGCGCGCGAAGAAGACCTGATCGCCCTCGATGACCGCTTGCGCCAGGGCGCATGCGTGGCGGTCGGCGAGATTGGTCTCGACAACTTTGTGCCGGAGCGGGACGCAGCTTTACAGGAGCGTTATTTCGTCGCTCAGCTCGAAATGGCCAGGGACCGCAATCTGCCGGTCCTGCTGCATGTGCGCCGCGCCATCGACCCGATCCTGAAACATCTGCGCCAGATCAGGGTTTGTGGCGGCATCGCCCATGCCTTCAATGGCAGCCGGCAGCAGGCGGATGAATTCATCAAGCTCGGTTTCAAGCTCGGCTTGGGTGGCGCGATGACGTTTGACGGTGCGAAACGCATCCGTGCGCTGGCTGCAACGCTGCCGCTCGACAGCATCGTGCTTGAAACCGATGCGCCGGACATTCCGCCACAGTGGAAAGCCGGTCAGCGCAACACGCCGGCAGATCTGTTGCCCATTGCCGAAACACTGGCTCAATTGCGGGGTATGTCACTTGCCGAAATCGCCGCTGCAACCAGCGCCAATGCTTTCGCGGTGCTGCCGCGCATCAAATTCCAACGTTAATCCAGCACGTGCGACACCAGGCCGTCGGCGAGTTTCGGCTCGAACCAGGTTGATTTGGGCGGCATGACCTGGTTGCTGTCCGCGACGGCCATCAACTGATCCATGCGCGTCGGGTGGAGGGCGAAGGCGACGGCCATTTCGCCGGACTTGACGCGCCGTTCGAGCTCGCTCAAGCCACGGACGCCACCGACGAAGTCGATGCGCTTGTCGCGGCGCAGGTCGGTGATGCCGAGGATCGGGCCCAGCAGGTGGTCGGATAACAGCGATACGTCGAGTCGTGCAACCGGATCGGCGGGAATCAGTTCTGGCTTGATGGTCAGCTTGAACCACTGGCCGGGCAGATACATGCCGAATTCGCCGGCGCGCGTGGGTTTGATCTGCGCCGTGCTTTCCTCGACCTTGAAAGCCTCGGCAAGCCGTCCCGCCAGCGCCGACTTTTGCAGGCCGTTCAGGTCTTTCACCACGCGGTTGTAGTCAAGGATCTTCATCGCGTGCTGGGGAAAGATCACCGCCAGAAAATAGTCGGAGGACAGCTCGCGCGCCTCCTGCCGCCGTGCGGCGGCAACCCGGGCGGCGGCCGCGGAGCGGTGGTGCCCGTCGGCGATGTAGAGCGCCTCCATGCCGTCGAAGCAGTGCGTGATGGCGCCGATTTGCCCGGCATCCGCCAGCACCCAGATCTGGTGGCGCACGGTGGTATGGCCGTCGTCGGCGGTGACATCGGCGACGGCCTTGCCCTGGGCGATGGCGTCGATCAGCGCGTCGGCTGCCGCCGAATCCGGGTAGGCGAGAAGCACCGGCCCGGTCTGGGCGTTGGTCGCCTCGATCTGCCGCACCCGGTCGTCTTCCTTGTCGGGGCGGGTGAATTCATGCTTCTTGATGCGGTTGTTGTTGTAGCAAGCCACCGAGGCGGTGGCGACCAATCCGGTCTGCGTGTGTTCACCCATCGTCAGCCGATAGGCGTAGTAGCACGGCGCGGCATCGCGCGCCAGCACGCCGGCCGCCAGCATCGCGCCGATGTTTTCGGCTGCCTTGGCATACACGGCCGGGTCGTAGGGATTGATCTCCGCGGGTAAATCGATTTCCGGCCGGGAAACGTGCAGGAACGACCAGGGCTTGTCCTTCGCTCGCTGCCGCGCTTCATCCGCCGACAGTACGTCATAGGGCGGTGCGGCCACCTCGGCGGCGCGGCCGGGGGCCGGTCGCAAGCCGCGAAAAGGTTTGATCAGTGTGCTCATTGTTATTTGGTTTGTGCGGCGCGTCCGGCCAATGGGCCGGAGAGGGCGTCGTGTGCCTCGCGGATCATTTTTTCCGTGGTCGGCCAATCGACGCAGGCATCGGTCACCGAGCAGCCGTATTTCAACTGGGACAGGTCGCTTGGAATCGGCTGGTTGCCCGCCTCGATATTGCTTTCGATCATCAGACCGACGATGGATTTGTTGCCGAGCCGGATCTGATTCACCACGTCCTGCATTACCAGCGGCTGCAGTTCGGGTTTCTTGTAGCTGTTGGCGTGCGAGCAATCAACAACGATATTCAGTGGCAGTTTCGCCTTGGCCAAGGCATTTTCCGCCAGCGCCACGCTGACCGTGTCGTAATTCGGCCGGTCGCCGCCGCCGCGCAGCACCAAATGGCCGTAACGGTTGCCCCGAGTGCGCACCACGCTGGAACGCCCCTGCATGTTGATGCCGAGGAAGTTGTGCGGGCTGCTCGCCGAGATGATGGCGTTGATCGCCGCGGTGAGCGAGCCATCGGTGCCGTTCTTGAAGCCCACCGACGTCGACAGGCCGGACGCCAATTCACGATGGGTCTGTGATTCGGAAGTGCGCGCGCCAATGGCCGTCCAGGAGATCAGGTCGCCCAGATATTGGGGCGAGATCGGGTCGAGCGCCTCGGTGCCGGTCGGCAGGCCGAGTTCATTGACGGCGAGCAGGAACTCGCGCGCCTTCTGCATGCCTTCCTCGATGTGGAAGGAGTCATCCATGTAGGGATCGTTGATGAAGCCCTTCCAGCCCGTCGCGGTACGCGGTTTCTCGAAATAGACGCGCATCACCAGCACCAGCGTGTCGGCAACCTCGTCGGCCAGCGCCTTCAAGCGCCGCGCGTAATCGAGGCCGGCGACCGGATCGTGGATCGAGCAGGGGCCGACGACGACGAACAGGCGCGCATCGCGCCGGTCGAGAATCGCCTCCAGCGTGCGCCGTCCCGCCAGCACCGACTTTGCGGCGGTATCGGTGAGCGGCACGCGCGCGTGGATTTCCTCCGGCGTGGGCATGGGGTCGAAGGAATCGATGTTGAGGTTTTCGGTCGGTTGCATGATGGGTGTGTGCCGCTGGAAATTTTGGAGGGGAAAGGCTGATTTTATCCGCATGTGCGCCTGATCAGCTTCGCTCAGGCGAGTTTGTTGAACAACGCCTTCACCGCCGCCACGCGCTCCGTGAGCGTGGAAGTCGGTTTCTGCCAGGCGAGCTTGTCCGGCCCGGCCAGCTTGAAGGCACGGTCGGACTGGATGAGTCGGATGATTTTGGCGGGGTCGATGGGCGGGTTCTTCACGAACTGTAACTGGATGGCATTTTGGCTGGCATCCAGTTTGGCGATACCCAGCGGATGGCCGAGCAGACGCAGACGGTGGGTTTCGACCAGCGCCTGGGTTTGCGGCGGCAGTTCGCCAAAGCGGTCGATCAGTTCTTCCTGCAGGGCACGCAAGTCTTCTTCCGCGTCGCAGTTGGCCAACCGCTTGTAAAGCGTCAGGCGTTCATGCACGTCGGGGCAGTAGGCGTCGGGGAGCAGGGCGGGAGTGCGCAGATTGATCTCGGCGGTGATGGCGAGCGGCTGGGTGAGGTCGGGAATTTCGCGGCCGTCCTTGAGCGCACGCACCGCCGCGTTGAGCATGTTGGTATAGAGCGCAAAGCCGATCTCGTGGATCTCGCCGCTTTGCGACTCGCCCAGCACCTCGCCGGCGCCGCGGATTTCGAGGTCGTGCATGGCGAGGAAGAAGCCAGAACCGAGCTCTTCCATGGCGCAAATCGCGTCGAGCCGCCGCTGCGCCTGCGTCGTGGGCTTGGCGTGTTCGTCGGTGAGCAGGTAGGCGTAGGCCTGATGGTGGCTGCGGCCAACCCGGCCGCGCAACTGGTGCAATTGCGCAAGGCCGAACTTGTCGGCGCGGTTAATGATGATGGTATTGGCGTGCGGGTTGTCGATGCCGGTTTCGATGATGGTCGAGCACAGCAGCAGGTTGTGCTTTTGCTGGGTGAATTCGCGCATCACGCGTTCGAGCTCGCGCTCTGGCAACTGGCCGTGGCCAATGACGATGCGCGCCTCGGGCAGCAGCTTGGCGAGCCGCTCCCGCATGTTCTCGATGGTATCGACCTCGTTGTGCAGGAAATACACCTGGCCGCCGCGCTTGAATTCGCGCAAGGCGGCCTCGCGCACCTGGCCGCCCGACCATTTGCTGACGAAGGTCTTGATCGCCAGACGCTTCTGCGGCGGCGTGGCGATCACCGAAAAATCGCGCAGTCCTTCCAGCGACAGTCCCAAGGTGCGCGGGATCGGCGTGGCGGTCAGCGTCAGCACGTCGACTGCGGCGCGCAGCGCTTTCAACGCCTCCTTTTGGCGCACGCCGAAGCGGTGTTCCTCGTCGATGATGACGAGACCGAGCCGGTCGAAGTGCACGTCCTTTTGCAGCAGCCGATGGGTGCCGATGAGGATGTCGATCTTGCCCCGGCCAAGCAGTTCGATGGCTGCCGCCTGTTCCTCTTTGCTCTTGAAACGCGAGATTTCTGCGACCTTGACGGCGAAGCTGGCGAAGCGGTCGGCGAAGTTCTGGTAATGCTGCTCGGCCAGCAGCGTGGTCGGGCACAACACGGCGACCTGCTTGCCATCGGCGACGGCGACGAAGGCGGCACGCATCGCCACTTCGGTTTTGCCGAAGCCG
>JAUSBB010000078.1 GCA_030652245.1 Rhodocyclaceae bacterium
GCCGAGTGGGCGGGAATCAGGAGAACGTCGTCGAAGGTCAGCGCCTTCTGGATGAGTCGCATGCTGTTATCCTTATGGTTCCAAAAACGTATTATACGGGCCTGCCGGAAGCTCGGCAAACCAGACACGTGAGGAAACAGCAATGAACAAACACCGTCACGCCCTGCCGATTGCGCTTGCGCTACTTGCCGCGTTGCCGGCCGTCGCTTTGGCTCAGGTTTATTCCTGGAAAGACGCCAGCGGCAAGATTCACTATGGCGATCGGCCGCCCGCCGAACGCCAGGTCGATTCGCGCAAGCTGGCCGCCCCGCCCGCCGTGGACGCCGAGGCCACCCGCAAGGCCAATGCCGAAAAGCAACTGACCGAGCGCGAAAAACAGGAGAAGTCCAAGGAATCCGCCGCCAAGTCGGCGGAAGAGCAGACCGCCGCCAAACAGCGCGAGGAAAATTGCCGTCAGGCGAAAACCACGCTGGCCGCGCTCGAATCGGGGCAGATCCGCTTCGTCATGGATGCCAAGGGCGAGCGTGTTGCCCTGGATGGCGCGGTGCGCGAAGCCGAGCTCGGCCGTGCCAGGAACAGCGTCGACTCCTGGTGCAAACCAGTGTCGACGAAATAGCTACTCTTCAGCCGGCCCGCCGCCCTTTTTCATCACCTTGCCCTCGGCGGCGCGCTGCTTGCGCACTTCCTTGGGATCGGCAATCAACGGCCGGTAAATCTCGACGCGGTCGAGGTCGCGCAACACCGCATCCAGCCGCGCCAGCTTACTGTAGATGCCGAACTTGCCCTTGGCAAGGTCGATTTCCGGATATTTCGCCAGCAAACCCGAGGCCTCGAGCGCCTGTTGCAGCGTGGAACCCGTGGGCAGGGTGAGCGGAATAACCTCCTGCCGCGCAGGCAGGGCATGGATTACCTCGACCCGGATGGTGTCACTCGTAGACATGATGGGCGCGCTTGACAAAAGAATCGACAAAAGTATTCACAATGTAGCCGAACACCGGCCCCAGCGCCTTTTCCAGCACCTTGCTGGAAAATTCGTAGTGCAGCTTGAACTCGATCTTGCAACCGGCATCGCCCAGCGCGATGAAGCGCCAGCCGCCATCGAGGCGCCGAAACGGGCCCTCGCGCAGGGCCAGATTCATCCAGTGCGGCGGGTCCTTGGGGTTTTCGGTGGCGAAACTCAGCTTGATGCCATGGTAATTGACATGGATGCGCGCGGAAGTATGTTCGGCGGTGCGGGAAAGCAGCTCGACACCGCCGCACCAGGGCAGAAATTTTGGATAGTCCTCGACGCAATCGATCAGATCGAACATCTGCCGGGGCGTGCGCGGGATCAATACCGATTTTTCGACGAGGGCCATGAAAGAAGGCTGCACCGAGGCGCTGCATTAGAATGAGCGAATTCTAACGCGCGCCAAGTCATCAACGCCCACACCCTCATGAGCATCACCGAAAACAAAAAAGCCTTCCACGACTATTTCGTCGAGGAACGCTTCGAGGCCGGCCTGGTGCTCGAAGGCTGGGAAGTCAAATCGATTCGCGCCGGCCGCGCGCAGTTGAAGGAAGCCTACGTCATCATCAAGAATGCCGAGTTGTGGCTCATCGGCTGCCATATCAGCCCGCTGACGACCGCCTCGACGCATGTCCACCCGGACCCGGTGCGCACGCGCAAGCTGCTGCTGCACGAGCGCGAGATCGGCAAGCTGATCGGCTAGGTGGAACGCGCCGGCTATGCGCTGGTGCCGATCAACCTGCATTTCACCAAGGGCCGCATCAAGCTGGAGATCGGCCTGGCCAAAGGCAAGAAACAATTCGACAAGCGCGAAAGCGATAAGCAGCGCGATTGGGTGCGGGAGAAAAGTCAAATCATGAAGGAAAAAAATCGGTGATGTGCAGAAAGACCTGATGTCGCCGACCACCCTGCTCTGGCTGATCGTTGGCTGCCTGATGTTGCAGCCGCTGTCGACCGACCTTTATCTCGCCTCGCTGCCCCATCTGGCCACCGATTTCGGCGTCACGCCGGCGGCGGTGCAGCAGACCCTGTCCCTGTTCGTCATCGGCTTTGGCGTCGCCCAGTTGATCAGCGGCCCGCTCTCCGACCGTTTTGGCCGGCGACCGGTATTGCTGTGGGGGCTGGGCGTTTATGTCGGCGCCAGCCTGGCCTGCGCGCTGGCGCCGACGCTCAACCTGCTGATCAGCGCCCGCTTTGTCCAGGCCATCGGTTGTTGCACCGCCATTGTCGTCGCCCGCGCGCTGATCCGCGACGTCTATGCCCCGGCCGATGGCGCGAAGATGATCGCCCGCGCCAGTTCACTGCTGTCGCTGGCGCCGCTCTTCGGGCCGATCCTGGGCGGCTACCTGCAGGTCTGGTACGGCTGGCGCGCCGCCTTCGTCTTTCATACGCTGTTCTGTGTCGTCCTCGGCATGGCCGCCTACCGCTTGCTGGAGGAAACCAATCGGCACTTGAACCCGGAAGCGATCCGCCCGGGCGGCCTGCTCGGCACCTATCGCCGTATCGCCAGCGCCGACTTTTTCTGGGCCTGGGCGCTGCCGGGGGCGCTGTCGTATGCGGCGATCTTCGCCTACATTTCCGGTTCGTCTTTCGTGCTGATCAACGTGCTGGGCGTGTCCACCGAAATTTACGGCTACTGCTTCGCCTTCGGCGTTTCGGGCTATCTGCTCGGCACCTTGCTCTGCCGGCGGCTGCTCGGCCGCATCGGCCTTGAGCGAGCGCTGACGGTCGGCGTCAGCCTCTCGCTGTTTTCCGGTCTGTTGTTCCTGGCGCTGGCGCTGGCCGGCATCCATCACTGGGCCGTGGTGCTGCTGTGCCAGTTCCTGACCATGGGCGCGCATGGCATCAATTTTCCCTGCGCCCAGGCCGGCGCGGTAGCGCCCTTCCCGCGCGAGGCCGGCGCGGCCGCCGGCCTGCTCGGCTTCTTCACCATGTTTGCGGCACTCCTGACGGGCACCTGGGTGGGCATGAGCCATGACGGCACGCTCATGCCGCTGGCGCTGACTTCGGCCCTGATCGGCGTGATGCTGTTCGGCAGCGCCTGGAGTCTCAGCCGGCAGCGACACCGGTTGGAGGTCAGTTGAAAAGCCAGCCATGCGCATCCTGATCGTCGAAGACGACACCCATATCGCTGAAAATCTCGTCCTTTATCTTGAGATGAAGGGCCACGAGTGCGATTACGCCACCGCTTGCCGTGGCGCCAGGGAGCGTATTGTCCAGGCTGAATTCGACGCGCTGATCGTCGATCGCGGACTGCCCGATGGTGACGGCCTGGCCCTGGTTCGCGAGTTGCGCGCGCAAGGCAACAGCCTGTGGATTCTGGTGCTGACCGCGCGCGACACGCTGGAGGACAAGCTCGCCGGCTTCGACGCCGGTGCCGACGACTACCTGCCCAAGCCCTTCGCGCTGCAGGAGGTCGAAGCCCGCCTCGACGCCATCGCGCGGCGCGGCAAACTGCGCGAAGACGCTGGCGTCTGGCGTCTGGGCGACATCGAGTACGATGCGGCCGCCCAGGAAGCCCGTCAGGGCGGCGTCGCGCTGCGCCTGCCGCCGAAGGCGCTGCGCCTGCTCGCGGTGATGCTGCCGCACCCCAATCGCGCCTTCAGCCGCCGCGAACTCGAACTGGCGATCTGGGGACACGAACAGGAATCCAGCGACAATCTGCGCAGCCTGCTGCACACCCTGCGCCGGCAACTCGGCGAAACCAGCGACGTCGAAATCGTCAATCGGCATGGCCTCGGCTACAAACTCGCCCTCCGTTAAACCGTCCGGCCCGGTTGCAGCCCCCAGCCTGCGCCAGCGGATCGTCCTGGCCGGCACGCTGTTGCTGCTGGTGATCGTGCTGGCCCAGGCCCTGGCTGCGTGGCTGACCCTCGAACAGATGGAAGAGGATCTGATCGACCAGATTCTCGACCAGCAGATCGAATACAGCATCGCCCTGTCGCGCAGTTCGAAAGAATTTGCCGCGCCCAATACGCCGGACATGCAGCTTTACCGGATCGGCCCCGGGGATAGCGCCGCGGAAGTTCCCGCGCGCCTCGCCGCCTTGCCGATCGGCAACCACGAGATCCTCGACGGCGGGCGCGAAATTCATATTGCCGTGCGTCAGGACGACGGCTACCGTTTCATCCTGGCCTACGATGTCGAGGCGCGCGAAACCCGGCTGCGGATATTGGGGTTCGGCATGCTGGCCAGCGCCATCGTCCTCTCCGTCGTATTTCTGGTCGTCATTTTGCTGCTGTCGAAGCGACTCACCGCGCATCTGGACCAACTGGCCCGGCAGGTTGAATACGGGACATCAGATGAGCGATTTGCGTTGCCGGGAATGGATCG
>JAUSBB010000085.1 GCA_030652245.1 Rhodocyclaceae bacterium
GATGGAGATCGCTGAAAGTGAGACGATCCAGGCCTTGGGATTGATGACCTGGGCAATGACGCCCGCCATCAGGTTGGGCGGGGCCGCAACTTCGCCATCAAGCATATGGTCGGTGGACGCGCGGGCAATCCGATAGGCCAGATGCAGCATGTAGAGCGCCCCGGCAATTGCCAGTAGCTTCGCCACCAGAGGATGTCGGGTGATAAAGAGGCCCAGGCCGGCGCCTACCAGTAGCAGGATGGCAATAAATCCGACGGTCGCCCCCAGCACATAAGGAATGCTGCGCATGGCCCCGAACCGTGCGCCGGACATGGCTGAAACGATGTTGACCGGGCCGGGGCTGGCCGATGTGGCAAACGCAAAGCCGGCCATGGGGAGCAGGGCCGAACCGAGTTCGCTGATAACGCTTTCGCCTAGAAAAATCATGGATCGCCACCAAGAGACACTGGCGTGACGATAGCGAACATCCCGAACCCTGTATTGTAAAAAATACAGATTCAATGGCCGACGAGTTGCCTCGGTGTAACGCCTGTAAATCGCTTGAACGACCTTATAAAGTGCGACTGGTCATAGAAACCGAGCCAATAGGCGACGTCGGAGGCGCAGTGACCTGTGGCAAGCAGCGTTTTAGCACTGTCAATGCGGCGCGCCATCCAGTACATATAGGGTGGCACGCCGACGTGTTGCGAGAATACGTTCAACAGGTAGTTGGGTTTTAGATCGACAAGTTTGGCCAGGTGGTCCAGCGTGATCGAATCGCCGCGGTAACTGGCTCCGGGGCGCCGGGTTTCGGTGACGAGGCCGTTCAGGTGCTCCTTGATCAACCGTACCGCATCCGGCTCGCGGCCGACTGGGCGAGGGGAGTTTCTGGCGTGACGCTGCATGATCGATTCAAGCAACTCCGTCAGCGCCGAATCGACGGCCAGGCGCCAGCCAGCATGATCTTTTCGTTCCAGTCGGCGGTGTATGTCATTGAGAAGAAGTTTGACGTGACCGCCGTCGTCCCTGGGGGCGTGCACGTGAAAACCATGTAAATCGTCGCGCCCGAGTAGATGACGCATGGCCGATTCGCTTACATACAGCATTTTGTACTGCAGGGTTTCGCTGATGGCATATCCGTCATGGAGCTCGTCGGGGTTCATCAGCGCAAGGGTGTGGGGCGGAAGAACCTGTCTCGTTCCGCGATACAGCGTGCCGCCGACGCCCCCCTCCATGACGCCGATGGCATAGGCGTCATGGGAGTGCTTGCCATATGGCTGGCCGTGGAAGCTGACGTCCAGAAGCTCGACGCCTTCATGCCAGGAAAGGTGGTGCAGGCGATTCCGCTGCTTCGGGTTCAACTCAGCCGCCGAGCCTGGCGCGCTCTTCGCGCTGCACGTCGGTGATGAAGCGCTGCAACTTGTTTTCCATGGCGTGCGTCAGGTTGACGAAGCGGCAGCCGATGCGGTCGGAAGTCTTGCCGCCGCGTTGCACGGCGGTCTTGTCGCGCACTTCCAGGGTGACGTCGAGCAGGCCGACCCCCTTGAGGTCGATCTGGACGCGCGGCAGGGTCTGGCCAATTTCATACACCAACTGGCTGCCGGCCAGTTCGGCGGCGATTCCGCCGATGCTGATGTCCACCACCGACAATTGCAGCACCGGGCCGCCGCCCTGCTGGATGAGGCAGGGGGGGCGGCGCGTCATCGGCAGGGTGAGCCGAAAATATTCGCGTCGCTGCAGGCGGGTGTAATAGTCCGGCATGCGCGTGGCGAAGGCGCGGCGCTTTCGGAAGATGGTCTCGTAGACTTTCCCGCACACGAACTGGTTTTTCACGCCGTGCGGCGCGCAGACGAAGTAATTGCGCTCGCTTTGCATGAGCTTGCGGTTGGCGGTTTCACTGCCGCCCCAGTCGAAAATCAGCATGTTTTCGTCTGCGTTGATGTCGAGCAGCATCGTCAGCACGGTTTCCTTGCCTTCGTTGAAGCTCACGCTGACCCGCTCGCCGTCATTGATCAGTTGGTGCAGGTAAAAGTGGATTTCGCGCGGGTTGCGGGTGGTGAATCTTTCGAGTTCGTCCGCGTTGATGGTGGGTGTCGTCATGCTGTCGATGCGGGTGTGTGGTCCAGGTGCTGGTCGATTTTGCGCGCAATTCTCCCAGCAGTTGCCGATTCCGCCAAGTCAACTTCCAGGTCGAGGGCGCCGGACTCGCGCAATGCCCGTAGCCAGGTGAGTTGGCGCTTGGCGAACTGCCGCGTGGCGATGATGCCGCGCTCGGGCAGTTCCGCTGCCGGCAGTTGCCCTTCCAGGACTTGCCAGACCTGGCGATAGCCCACGCAACGCATCGAAGGCAGCTCGGCGCTGAGCCGATATTTGCTCCGCAAGGCCTCGACTTCACCGACCAGTCCGGCGGCCAGCATGGCTTGATAGCGCAGCGCGATGCGCTCGTGCAGGACTTTCCGCTCAGGCGCGGCCAGGGCGATCGTCAGCAGCCGGAAAGGCAAGGTCACGCGTTTCTGACCCTGCCAGAATTCGCCCAGGGGTTTTCCGGTGAGGCGGAGTACCTCGATGGCGCGCTGAATGCGTTGGGCGTCGGTGGGCGCGAGCCGCGCGGCCGTTGCGGGATCGAGCCTTGCGAGTTCGGCATGCAGCATGGGCCAGCCGCGCGCCGCGGCTTCGGCATCGATGGCCGCGCGCAGCAGAGGATCGGCCTGCGGCATGTCGGCGAGGCCCTCGATCAGCGCCTTGAAGTAGAGCATCGTGCCGCCGACCAGGAGCGGTATCTTGCCGCGCGCGGCGATCTCGGCCATGACGCGCAAGGCATCGACGCGAAACTGCGCCGCCGAATAACGCTGTTCCGGCGTGATGAGGTCGATCAGGTGATGCGGGAAACGGGCGAGCGTTGTCCGGTCGGGCTTGGCCGTGCCAATGTCCATGTCGATGAACACCTGCGCCGAGTCGAGGCTGACGATCTCGACGGGAAAACGCTCCGCGATGGTCAGCGCCAGATCGGTCTTGCCGCTGGCGGTGGGGCCGATCAGACAAATCGCTGGAGGAAGGGGCCTCATTTACCGCGCATGAACAGTCGGTCGAGATCGGTGATCGACAGTTGCACCCAAGTGGGACGACCATGATTGCATTGGTCGGCGCGGGCGGTGTTCTCCATCTGACGCAGCAAGGCGTTCATCTCGGGGAGGGTCAGGCTGCGCTGGGCGCGCACGGCGCCGTGGCAGGCCAGGCTTGCCAGGAGTTCGTTGCGGTGTGTTTCGATGACGCGGCTGGCGGGTTGCTCGGCCAGGTCGTCGAGCAGGGCGCGCGCCAACAGGACGATGTCACCGCCGGCCAGCAGCACGGGGACGGCGCGCACGGCCAGTTGTTGCGGTCCGGCGGGAGCGATGGTGAAGCCGAGGGTGGTCAGCGTGTCGGCGTGCGCTTCCGCGCTGGCCAATTCGCTGGCGCTGGCCCTAAACAGCACGGGAACCAGCAGCGGCTGCACTTCGGGTTGTCTGGCGGCGTTGGTTTTCAGGCGTTCGTAAAGAATGCGCTCGTGCGCGGCGTGCATGTCGACGAGCACGAGCCCCTGGTTGTTCTGGGCGAGGATGTAGATGCCGTGCAACTGGGCGAGGGCGTAGCCGAGCGGATGTCCTGTTGTGGCGAAAGTCGGCGCTGGCGGGACGGCGGCATGAGCGGCGGCAGCGCTGAACGCTTGTCGCGCAAAATCGAGATAGGTTGTTGCCGCCGTTGCAGTGGGCTCGCGCAGGGTGAAGCTGGTTTGTTGCGGTGGCGCAAAAGTCGGCTCTGGCCGCTGTTGCCCATGAGCAGCGTGTGCCGTTGCCAGCGGCTTGGCAAGAACGCGCTCCACGGCGTGAAAGACGAACTGATGGACGCCGCGCGCATCGCGAAAACGCACCTCGGTCTTGGCGGGATGGACATTGACATCGACCGCCGCCGGATCGAGTTCGAGAAACAACACATAGGCCGGGTGGTGCGCGCCATGCAGCACGTCGGCATAGGCCTGGCGCGCCGCATGGACCAGCAGCTTGTCGCGCACAAAGCGGCCATTGACATAGAAATACTGCTCGGTGCGCGTGCGCTTTGCATAGGCGGGCAGGGCGGCGAAGCCGGTAAGTCGCAGCGGACCGGCAATCGCTTCGACGCCGCGCGCCTGGGCGAGAAATTCATCGCCCAGCAGGTCGCGGGCGCGGCGCGCAAAGTCGCTGCTTTCGAGGCGACGCTTCACCTGGCCGTCATGCGTCAGCGTGAAGGCGACATCCGGCCGCGCCTGCGCCATGCGCGTGAGCACGTCGTCGCAGTGGGCGAATTCGGTGGCCGTGGTTTTGAGGAATTTGCGCCGCGCCGGGGTGTTGAAATAGAGGTCGGCGACGCTAATCACCGTGCCGTTTGCGAGCGCGGCCGGCGCGCTCTCCGCCGCGCCGGCATCGAGCTTCCAGGCGTGCGGCGTGGCGGCGGCGCGGCTGGTGATGGCCACCCGCGCCACGGCGGCGATGGAGGCCAGCGCCTCGCCGCGAAAACCGTAGCTCGCCACACGTTCGAGGTCGGCCAGGCTGCTGATCTTGCTGGTGGCGTGGCGCGCAAGCGCCAGCGGCAGATCCTCGCGAGCGATGCCGCCACCATCGTCGGCGACGCGGATCAGCTTGACGCCACCTTCTTCGAGCTGCACGTCGAGCTTCGTTGCGCCGGCATCCAGGCTGTTTTCGATCAACTCCTTCAACACTGAAGCCGGTCGTTCGACCACTTCGCCGGCGGCGATCTGGCTGATCAGGAGGTCGGGCAGGGGCAGGATGCGGGACATGGACGGCACATTATAGGCGGCGGGTTAAACTGCGCCTCATGGAACGTCGGACTTGTCTGGTACTGCTGCTGTCCCTGCCGCTGGTCGGCGGTTGCGTGTCGAGTCCGGCGCAATTCGCCAAGACCGACGTGGATCGCATGGCCGATCTGCATCGTCGCGAAGTTACTGCCAGCCTGGGGCGGCTGGCGGAGAAACTTTACCGGCGCAATCCGCGCGAATGGAAAAAAGGTGGACATAGCAGTCTGGATGCGGCGCTGGCGCAACTGGCCGACCCCGCGCGGACCGCGCTTTCTCCGGAACCCGAGGGGCGTCGCAGCACGGCCGCCGTCTTGGCCGCCCTGCGCGAGGACTATGGCCATGACCGCGTGGCGGCCTATGTCGGCGGGCTTGCGAACATGCTGGACGACGCCTTCAACGGCAAGACGGAATTCTTCATTCTCGATGATCTCGATGCGCAAAAACTGCATAATGCCGCGCGCAATGTCGAGATCGCCGCCTGGAAGCTGGCGAATGCGCGGCGCAACCAGCCCGCGGGTGATCTTCCGGCGGGCGCTCCCCTGCTGTTTTCCAACGAAATGGCGCCGGTGCAAAATCTCAGTTTTGAGCGCGAGTTCGGTCGTATGGTCGGCAACCTCGACCTGCTCTCCCGCATCGTCGCCGACAAGACCAACCGTAGCGTCGTCAAGATCGTCCAGAATTTAGCCACCGCTGTTTTCCTACCCATCAAATGACCCTCTTCCCCCCATCCCCCTTCTCGAAGAAGGGGGTGACTAAGGTTCGCGGCCCGATGGGCCACTCCATGTTTATTGCTGCGCCTCCTTGGGGCGGCCCGGCGGAGGCGCTATGAAGAAATACGTCATCCTCATCTCCGGTCGCGGCAGCAACATGCAGGCGCTGATCGACGCCCGTCTGCCGGGTGTTTGCTCCGCCGTCATCAGCAATCGCCCGGATGCCGAAGGGCTCGCCTGGGCTGCGGCGCGCGGCGTGCCGACCTGTGTTGTCGACCACAAGGCATTTGCCTCGCGCGACGATTTTGACGCGGCGCTGGCCGCTGAAATTGAACGCCGTGGCGCTGACCTGGTGCTGCTGGCAGGTTTCATGCGCGTGTTGACCGAACCCTTTGTGCGGTGTTTTGAAGGGCGGCTGGTGAACATTCATCCGTCCCTGCTGCCCGCCTTTCCCGGCCTGCATACCCATGAGGCCGCCTTGCAAACCGGCGTGCGCGTGCATGGCTGCACGGTGCATTTCGTCACGCCGGCGCTCGATTGCGGCCCGATCATCGTGCAGGCCGCCGTGCCGGTGCTGGCAGGCGATACGGCCGACACGCTGGCGGCGCGCGTGCTGGCGCAGGAACACATGGTTTATCCACGGGCCGCGCGCGGCATTCTGGAGGAGCGCTGCCGGCTTGAAGGCGGGCGCGTGATCTGGACGCACGACACCACGCCAGCGGCTGCTGCCTTGCGCGTGCCGGCAGACGAATGAATGGCGGCGTGCGACTACAGTTTCAGCTTGCATTGGCGCTTTCGCTGATGCTGCATCTGGCTGTGCTGGCGTCGCCGGGTTGGGAACTGCATCTGGCGGAGGACGCGTTGGCGTTGCAGTCGCTTGATGCGACATTGTTGCCATTGGCAAGTCAGCCTCCCGCCCCGGCGGTGCAACAAGCCGTGCCGGTGCAAAAGCGTGCGCCGCGACGCCAGGCGGCATCGCCGGAGTCGGCTGCACCACGACATGCACCGGTGAAGGAAGCGGTGAAGGAGGCGGCGGTCGAGCATGCTGTCGCAGCGGCTGACGCCGCTCCCACGCTCGCGGCGGAAGCGGCTGACGCCGTCCCCATCAACCCGGCGGGAGTGGCTGGCGCCGTCCCGCCAGCGCCGACTTTCGCTGGCGGGACGCCAAACATGCCGCCAGCGCCGACTTTTACCACTGCATTTGCCGCTATCTGGCCGCAGCGCGGCCGCATCCGCTTCGAAGTGACGCGCGGCGAAGGCGGTTTCATCATCGGCCAGGCCGAGCATCGCTGGCAGCATGATGGAACAAGCTATCAATTGCGCGCGCTGACCGAAACCACCGGCATCGTCGCCTTGTTCAAGCCGGCCTCGGTGGTGCAGGAAAGCCGTGGCGCATTTGTCGCCACGGGATTGCAGCCGCTCGAATTCAAGGCCGAACGGGGCAGCAAGCCGCAACTGATCCTGCGCCTTGATCCCGCGGAACAGCGCCTGTTCTTGGGCGAAAGCGGCGATAGTCAGGCCATGACCGGCCAGACCCAGGACATGCTTTCGCTGCTGTATCAGTTGGGGGCGCTGCCGCCGGAAAGCGGCGAATACACCGTGCTGGTGGCGACGGGACGCAAAATCGAAAGTCATACGATCCGGCTGCTTGAAACCCTGACGCTGGACACTAATTTTGGTCCGCGCCAGGTGCGGCACCTCAAACTGCCCGGCGCGCATGGCGATTCCATCGAGGTTTGGCTCGACACCACCACCCGTTTGCCGCTGAAGATCCGCCATCGCGACAAGAAGGGTGAAGTTTTTGATCAGACCGCCACGGCGGTCGAACTGGGAAATCCACAATGAATGAAGCCATCACCCGACTCCTGATCGACCAGGCGACTGCCGCCACTCTCGAGCTATTACGTCTGCAACAGCCGGCCGACGTCGCGCTGTCCGCTTTTTTTCGGGCGCACCGCTCGGGGCCGCGGGAGCGCGCCTTCATCGCCGATACGGCGTATGCCGTGTTGCGCAAAAAACGCTCGCTGGCCGCTCTGATCGGCCCTGCGGCGACAGCGCGCCAACTGGTGCTGGTGGCGTTGATTCGCGAAACGGGCCTGAGTTATCGCTCGCTTGACGCGGTGCTGTCGAAGCATGATGCGGAATGGCTGGCAGGATTCAAGGCCCAGCCAGAACCCGCATTGACGCTGGCCGAACAGGCCGATTTGCCCGACTGGCTGGTCGAACGCCTGTCCGCCCTGATGCCGGAATCCGAACTGCTGGCGCTGGCCCGCGCGCTGAACCAGCCCGCGCCGCTCGATCTGCGGGTCAATCTGCTGAAAGACACGCGCCCCGTCGTGCTGGCGCAACTGGAAAAACATGGCCTCAAGGCCATCCCCTGTCCGCTGGCGCCCGAAGGCGTGCGGCTGGCGGGCAAGCCGGCGCTGTCGCAGTATCCCCTGTTCCTGTCCGGGGCCATCGAGGTGCAGGATGAGGGCAGCCAGTTGCTCGGCCACCTGCTGGCGCCGAAGCGCGGCGAAATGGTCGTCGATTTCTGCGCCGGCGCGGGCGGCAAGACGCTGTTGCTCGGCGCGCTGATGCGCTCCACCGGGCGGCTGTATGCCTTGGACGTTTCCGAGAAACGGTTGGCAAAACTCAAGCCGCGCCTGGCGCGCTCGGGGCTGTCGAATGTGCATCCGGTCGCCATTGCCCACGAGAACGACCAACGCGTGAAACGGCTGGCCGGCAAGTGCGACCGCGTGCTGGTCGACGCGCCCTGTTCTGGCTTGGGCACGCTGCGGCGCAACCCCGATCTGAAGTGGCGGCAGACGCCGCAAAGCGTGGCCGAACTGGTGGTCAAGCAGGGCAACATCCTCGCCGCCGCCGCACGATTACTGAAACCCGGCGGACGTTTGGTGTATGCCACCTGCAGCCTGCTGCCCGAGGAAAACGCGCAGATCGTCGATGCCTTTCTCGCCGCGCACCCCCAGTATTCCCGTCGCGCGGCGGCCGAGGTGCTGGCGGCGCAGGGCATCGCCATCGACCTGCCGGGACCCGACCTGCAACTGCTGCCGCACGTCCATGGCACCGACGGTTTTTATGCCGCCGTGCTGGAACGCAACGTATGAAGCACTGGCTGCTGATCTGCCTGCTGAGCCTGCTGCCGCTAGCGGCAACGGCGCTCGAACTGCCTGCCACGGGCCGCATCGAGGTGCTGTTCACGCCCTGGGACGATGCCGAAGGCGCGTTGCTTCGCGAGATCGGGGCGGCACAAAAAAGCCTGCGCGTGCAGGCCTATCTCATCACCAGCCGCAACATCGCGCGCGCGCTGCTGGAAGCGCGGCAGCGGGATGTCAAGGTTGAGATACTGGCCGATCGAGAAATGGTCACCAAGGGCAGCAGCTCGCTGGTGCCGCAGCTACATGCCGCGGGCATTGCCGTGCATTTGGAAACCCGCTACGCCGCCGCCCACAATAAAATCCTGCTCATCGATGCGGAAGGAGATGCGCCCGTGGTCATTACCGGCAGTTACAACTT
>JAUSBB010000103.1 GCA_030652245.1 Rhodocyclaceae bacterium
GCGCTCGAGCAGGCGAGGCGCGAACGCGAACGCATGGAAGCGCTGTTCAAGGACGAGGCCGTTGCCGAAAAACGCCTGCTCGAAGCGCGCGCCAACGAAGGCATGGCGCAGGCCGAAGCCCATGCCGCGCAGGCGCGGGCCGGGCAGTTGGGCAGCTCGGTTGGCAAACCCGGCGGTATCGCCATCCGCGCGCCCATTGACGGCGTCATCGCCGCTGTGTCGGTCGCCGCCGGCGCTTTTGTCGCCGAGGGCGCGCCGCTGTTCCATGTCGCCAACACCGCGCGGCTTTGGCTGGAGGCGCGCGTGCCGGAAAGCGACATTGGCCGACTCGGCTCGCCAACCGGCGCGGCGTTCTCGGTGGATGGTTTCGCCCGGCCCTTTGTCATCGAACCGGGCAGGAACGGGAAGCTGATCGCCGTCGGCGGCGTGGTCGATAGTGCAACGCGCACCGTGCCGGCGATTTTCGAGTTTGCCAATCCAGGCGGCGCTGAAAGCACGCTGCGGCTGGGCATGACGGCCAAGGCGCAGATTTTTGCCGGTGATGGCTACCCAGCCGTGCTGGTGCCGACCGGAGCCGTGCAGGACGAGAGCGGCACGCAGGTCGTCTATGTGCAAACCGGCGGTGAATCCTTCGAGCGCCGCATCGTGCAGACCGGCGCCCGCGATGGCGCCCATATCGCCATTGTTGCCGGCCTCGAAGCGGGCCAGCGCGTGGTGAGCCAAGGCGGCTATCTGGTCCGTCTGTCGACCTCCAAGGCCGGTCCGTCCGGCCATGGGCACTGAGGAAGAAAATAACATGCCCCCACGCTCACTTCGTTCGCTGCCCCCACGGGGGGCGCTGTCTCCCTCGGGGCGGCCCTTCGGGAGACAGTCATGATCGGAAAAATCATTCAATGGTCGCTGGGTAACCGGCTGTTCGTCGTGCTTGGTGCGCTGCTACTGCTCGTCTGGGGCGGCATCGAAACGACGCGCACGCCGGTCGACGTCTTTCCCGACCTCACCGCGCCCACCGTCACCGTTGTCACCGAAGCCGCAGGCATGGCGCCGGTCGACATGGAGGCGTTGGTCACCTTTCCCATCGAAACGGCATTGAACGGCGCGCCGGGCGTGCGCCGCGTGCGCTCCTCGACCAAGATCGGCCTGTCAGTCATCACCGTCGAATTCGCCTGGGGCACCGATGCCTATCTCGCGCGCCAGATCGTCGCCGAGAAGTTGCAACTGGCGAAAGCTTCCGGGTTTGCCAACAGCGCGCCCGGCATCGAGACGCCGGTGATGGCGCCGGCCGCGTCGATCATGGGCGAGATCATGTTCATCGCCCTGACCTCCGAGAAACCCGGCGAGCACTCGACGGTGGCGCTCAAGCACACCGCCGACTATGTGCTGCGCAAGCGCCTGCTGGCCGTGCCTGCGTTGCCGAGGCCCTGCCGATCGGCGGCGACTTGCAGCAGTTCCAGGTGACGCTGAAACCCGAACGCCTGGCGGCCTACGGTCTGACCATCGCCGAGGTGGTGAAGGCCGTCGAAGGTTCGAACCGCAACGCGGCGGCGGGCTTCTATGCCGAGAACGGGCAGGAATACCTGATTCAGGGCATCGGCCGGGTGCGCACAGCCGAGGACATCGCCGAGGCGGTGGTCGCGGTGAAGAACGGGCAGCCGGTGCTGATCCGCCACATCGCCGAAGTGGCGCTCGGCACCGCCGTCGTGCGCGGCATCGGCTCGACCAATGGCAAGCCGGCGGTGGTGCTGGGCATCCAGCGCCAGCCCGCCGCCAACACGCTGGAACTGACGCGCGTGCTGGACCGCACGCTGGCCGAGATCCAGGCTGCTCTGCCGGCCGGCATGAAGATCGAGACGCGGCTGTTTCGCCAGGCCGATTTCATCGAAACCTCGATTGCCAATTTGCTGGCGGCCCTGCGCGACGGCGCCATCCTGATCGTCGCCATTGTCTTCGCCTTCCTGCTCTCGGTGCGGTCGACGGCGATCACGCTGGTCGCCCTGCCCCTGTCGCTGATGGCGACGATTCTGGCGATGCAGGCGCTCGGCGCGACGATCAACACCATGACGCTGGGCGGCATCGCCATCGCGCTCGGCGCGCTGGTCGACGACGCGATCATCGTGGTCGAGAACATCGTCCGCCGGCTGCGTCAAAACCACGACAAGGCTGCGCATCAGCGCGAATCGACCCTGCATGTGGTGTTTCTGGCGACAAAGGAAATCCAGGGCTCAATCGTTTTCGCCACGCTGATCATCATGCTCGTCTTCGTGCCGCTGTTCTTCCTCTCGGGCGTCGAGGGCCGGCTGATGGTGCCGCTGGGACTGGCTTACGTCATCGCGCTGTTCGCCTCGCTGCTGGTGTCGATCACGGTGACGCCGGTGCTGGCCTCGCTGTTCCTCGGCAATTCGAAGGAAGTGGCGGGGCATCGCGAACCGCGCTTCGTCGTGTGGTTGCGTGGCGTCTACCGGCGCACGCTCGACGCCACGCTGACGCGCTGGAAGGCGATTTCGGCGGTCAGCGGCGCGCTGCTGGTCGCCGCCCTGATCGGTCTCGGCCTGGCGGGACAATCCTTCCTGCCCGACTTCAACGAAGGCACATTGACGGTGGGTGCCGAGACGCTGCCCGGTACCGCGCTCGCCGAATCGGCGAAATTGATGCAGGCGGTCGAGGAAGTCCTGCTGACGCATCCCGAAGTCGTCGCCACGGCGCGCCGCACCGGCCGCTCGCCGCTCGATCCGCATGCGCTCGACGTGCATCAGTCGGAGATCGAGGTCACGCTGAAGATGCGCGAGCGCGGCAAGGCGGCATTCCTCGCCGCGCTGCGCGAGGATTTCGCCCGGCTGCCCGGCGTGCAGGTGGTGGTCGGCCAGCCGATCTCGCACCGCATCGACCACATGCTGTCGGGCACGCGCGCAAACATCGCGGTGAAGATCTTCGGCGCCGACCTCGCCGAACTGCGCAAGCTGGCGCAGGAGGTCAAGGGCGTCATGGAGACCGTGAAAGGGGCCGTCGATGTGCAGCCCGAACAGCAGACCGACATTCCTTTCCTCACCGTGAATTACCGGCGCGATGCGCTGGCGCGGCACGGTCTCTCGGCGGCCGAACTGTCGGAGAGTATCGAGGTGGCGTTCAACGGGCTGGTCGTGACCAAGATCGTGCAGGGGCAGGCGAGCTTCGAT
>JAUSBB010000112.1 GCA_030652245.1 Rhodocyclaceae bacterium
GATGCGGGACGACTGGATGAGATGCCGTGGATCCTCCCCGTCGTCGGGAAGCAGGGCACCGCCGCAGGCGACCTGCAGCGCCAGGAAGCTGTCGACGCCGAAAGGCAGGGGATTGGCAAACAGGGCTTCGAACTTCATCATCCCCAGCAGCAGCGGCGCGCCGCTGGGCAAGTCGGGAAGGATGATCAGCCATTCCCAATGGTCTGCCGCATATAGCCTGTCTTGCGGGCGCAGCGCGTTGGCCAGTTGCCGCGTGATCTCCGTGCGCAGGCTGCGGTCGGCTTCTGGCGCAAGGCGGAACAGGGCGGGATCGGGAAGAATGGCAAAACTGATAATGCCGATGCAACGCTGGGGCGCGAGTTGTTTCGCCTGCTGCGCGATGTCGACCTGCGCGGCGGGCAGGCGGGGTAGCCCGGTGACATGATCGACGACGCGCTGGTCGTCAAGCCCGGTCGATGATCTGGCCACCACGTCAGCCAAGATAGAAGTCGGCCGGATTGATCCCGTAGGCATCCATCGGCAATGAACGGACGATGTGGTAAGCCGCACCGGTGCCGGTGGCGGGATCCATGATCAAATCAAGCGTGCGGGGCCGGCGTTCGATGGATTTGTCGGGGCCGAGCACGATCATGACGCGCGGTTTCAGCCGGCGAACCTGGTTTTGCTGGATCACCACGCCGACCTCCCCGCTGTTCAATTCAACGAGCGTGCCGATCGGGTAAAGGCCGATGCACTGAATGAGTTGATCGACGAGCGGCGCGCGGAACTTCGTGTCGCGCATGGCAATCAGTTGTTCCAGTGCGTGCTGGCTGGAAACGGCCGAACAATAGGCGCGTTGGCGCAGCATGGCGCAATAACAGTCGATCAGTCCGGACAGTTCGGCATGCAGGCCGAGCTTTTCCCCCTGAATGCGGCGCGGATAGCCGCTGCCATCGAAGCGTTCATGATGGCTGCCGATGATATTCAGCACCTCGTGGGAAAAATCGGGCTGGTCGAGCAGAATCTCGATGGAACTGGCAACATGGGTGCGCACCAGGACAAGTTCTTCGTCGGTCAGCGCTTCCTGCTTTCTGAGCAGCGGCTCGGGCAGGTTGATCTTGCCAATATCCTGCATCAACCCGACTTGTCCGAGGAGTTCCACGGTCTTCGCTGGCATGCCGAGAAAGCGGGACAGCACCATGAGATGGACGGAGACATCGACGGCATGGTCGTAGGAGTACTCGTCGGAAGAGCGCAATCGGGTCAGCCAGATCATGGCGTCCGGATTACGCTCGATAGACTCGGCCATTTCGGCTACCAGGCCGACGACCGCCTTGATTTTGTCAGAGATATTCGCATCGACCGATTGACGGATCGACTGGAGTTTTTTCTTGACATCGTCGACCAGCGGCGCGGAATATAAAAGTTCGGTTTCGAGCTGACTCTGATTGTCGCGACCGAAGATTTGCGGCACGGTTTTGTTGGCGCCGCGCCGCGGGGGTTTCTCGCGGAGGGTTCGGCAGACGGTGTAAAAACTGTCCGGGGCCGTCTTGACGGCGGCCGCGGTGCCGGAAGCCCGGTCAGGGTGACGGCCATTGACTTTGTAGCGCACGGCTGCGTAATGCGGCCCGATGGAACGGCTACGGTCGATGGTCACGGTAGCGCAGTATTGCTGCAGCTCGGCTAGCTGCGCGGCGTCATCGACCAGGAAGCCCTGGAGCAGGAACGGCGTTTCCAGCCAGGGGCGATCCAGTTCAGTTACGAACATGCCCAGTTGGATTTGCCGGGTGGAGATGATTTCCTTCATGTCTATCGCAAAAAAATGCTCGGTCGGTAATGTGTACAGCCATTATGCCCCTCTCGGCTATCGGGCGCTTTTTCGTGGCAACGAACGCGCCAGAATTTAATGGCCGGATTCACCAAAACACTGGCCTCTCACAAATAGCATTTCACTGTCTAGTTGTTTGGTTAAAATAATCCCTGTTTAATCGCCACGATAACAATCGCCGTGCAGACCGGCTTGTTTCCCGCCATTTCACCGATGAATCGCCCGATGTGCCAGTGCATGTTCGCGATGACGGGTTTTTTCGCCTTCCCGAGATGCTTGGCCGCCAGGCTTTGAGGCACGTCCTCAGTGCCGTGGTTGGCTGCGTGCTCCTCAGCCTGGGCGCACATGTCGCCGCAGCGGAGGAAGACCCATTCCTGGCCGACTTGCCCATCGTCCTGACTCCTTCGCGTTTGCAGCAGCCGCAAAACGAGGCGCCTGCCGCCGTGACGGTCATCGATCGCGCACTGATCAGGGCAACCGGCTACCGCGATATTCCGCGCCTGCTCAGGCTGGTGCCCGGCATGCAAATTGGCCAGGAGCGAGGCAGTCGCAACTGGGTGACCTACCATGGCATGGGCAACGATTATCCGTCATGGATGCAGGTGCTGATCGATGGCCGCTCCGTCTATTCTCCCGGAAACATGGACGGGGTTGATTGGAGCGCCTTGCCGATCACCATCGAGGAAATCGAGCGCATCGAGGTCGTGCGCGGCACCAACTCCGCCGCTTATGGCGCCAATGCCTTTCTCGGGGTGATCAACATCATCACGCGCGACAGCACTGACAGCCCGGGCAAGAAGCTGGCAGTGCGTGCCGGCACGCGGGGCATCCGCGATCTCGGCCTGGAGTTGGGCGGCAGTGCGGGCGCCGGCAGTCTGCGCCTCAACGCCGAGACCAAGGGCGACCAAGGTTTTGCC
>JAUSBB010000116.1 GCA_030652245.1 Rhodocyclaceae bacterium
CCGCGAAATTCTCGATTCACGCGGCAACCCCACCGTCGAAGCCGATGTCCTGCTCGAATCGGGCGTGATGGGCCGCGCCGCCGTACCCTCCGGTGCGTCGACCGGTTCGCGCGAGGCCATCGAACTGCGCGACGGCGACAAGGATCGCTATCTGGGCAAGGGCGTGTTGCGCGCCGTCGAAAATGTGAACACCGAAATTTCCGAAGCCATCATCGGCCTGGATGCCGAGGAGCAGGCTTTCATCGACCGTGCGCTGATCGAACTGGACGATACCGACAACAAGTCGCGCCTCGGCGCCAATGCCATGCTGGCCGTGTCGATGGCGGTAGCCAAGGCGGCGGCGGAAGAAGTCGGCCTGCCGCTGTATCGCTACTTCGGCGGTTCCGGCCCGATGTGCATGCCGGTGCCGATGATGAACGTCATCAACGGTGGCGCCCATGCCAACAACAACCTCGATATCCAGGAATTCATGATCCTGCCGGTGGGCGCGGAGTCGTTCCGCGAGGCGCTGCGTTGCGGCGCCGAGGTGTTCCACAATCTCAAGAAACTCATCGACAAGAAGGGCTACCCGACCACGGTGGGCGACGAAGGCGGCTTTGCGCCCAATGTCGCCGGCAATAACGAAGCCATCGAACTGATCCTCAAGGCCATCGAAACGGCCGGCTACACGCCGGGCCAGGATGTGGTGCTGGGGCTGGACTGCGCCAGTTCCGAATTCTTCAAGAACGGCAAATACCAGCTGAGCTCCGAGAAGCTGGAACTCGACTCGGCCGGCTTTGCCGATTATCTGGGCACCCTGGTCGACAAGTATCCGATCATCAGCATCGAAGACGGCATGGCCGAAGGCGACTGGGAAGGCTGGATCAATCTGACCAACAAGCTCGGCAAGAAAATCCAGATCGTCGGCGACGACCTGTTCGTCACCAACCCGAAGATCCTGCGCGAAGGCATCCAGCAGGGCGCGGCCAACTCGATCCTCATCAAGGTCAACCAGATCGGCACGCTGACCGAAACCTTTGCCGCCGTCGAAATGGCCAAGCGCGCGGGTTGGACCTGCGTGATTTCGCACCGTTCCGGCGAGACCGAAGACTCGACCATCGCCGACATCGCCGTCGGCCTGAATGCCGGCCAGATCAAGACCGGCTCGCTCTCGCGTTCCGACCGCATCGCCAAGTACAACCAGTTGCTGCGCATCGAAGAAGACTTGGGCGATACCGTCACCTATCCGGGCATCGACACTTTCTACAACCTGCGCAAATAAATCCGCGCGATGAAATGGCCGACCTGGGTGCTGGTCGTCCTGCTGGCCGCGCTGCAGTATCCGCTATGGTTCGGCAAGGGCGGCTGGCTCCGGGTGCAGGAGATGGAGCGGCAACTGACCGCCCAGCGCGAAGTGAACCAGACGCTGGAAGCGCGCAACGCCGCGCATGAAGCCGAGGTGCGCGACCTCAAGACAGGTTACGAAGCCATCGAGGAGCGCGCGCGCTACGAACTGGGCCTGGTGAAAGAGGGCGAGATTTTTGTGCAGACGCCGCAAAAGCGGCCGTAGCGCTGCCTACGCCGTCTCGCCAGCGCCGACTTTTGCTTACTCGGTCCAGTCTTCGAGATGCAGATCGGCCATCTGGCCGAAGGCCCGGTCGTTTGTCACCAGCACCGCGCCCACGCTCAGCGCATGTGCGGCGATCAGCAGGTCAAGCGGCGCCAGTACCACCTTGCCGCGCCTCGCCATATCGGCCCGCACCATCCCGTAACACTCCGCCGTGGCGCTTTCCCAAGGCAGCACATCGACGCGCCGGAGAAACTCGCGCACGGCAAGGTGTAGCCGTTTGGTGTCGGGACGTTTCGCCAGGCCAAACAGCAACTCGCCTTCGGTGATGGCCGAGATGCAAAGAGACGCCATTGGCGCCGCGACTATGCGCCTGACAACGGCCGGATGCTCTCTGAGCAGGTGGCTTGCCGTGTTGGTGTCCAGCATGTACCGCTTCATTCGCCATGTCCCGCGAAGGGGTCGCGATCCTGCGTTCCCTGGTTGCGTTCCTTCTCGTCCAGAAAATCGGCCGGCACGGCGGCACCCTTGAGCGCAATGAAGAAGTCATCCCAGCTTGAGGGCTTGCGCGACAAAATCACGTCGCCTGTCTCGGTGTCTTGGCGGATAAAAACTTCCTTGGTATCGAACCGATAAGCAGCCGGCAGGCGTACCGCCTGGCTGCGGCCGTTGGTGAAAAGTTTGGCGACCTGGTTCATGACTGCATCCTCTCGCTCCGAATGGATGCTGAAGCATAGGCTTGAGGAAGGAATATATCAAGGTATATGCCTACGCTCCGCTTGATTCCTGCTCCTGAATCAGCAGTTCCACCCGGTTGCGGCCGCCTTCCTTGGCCAGATAGAGGGCGCGGTCTCCCCGGCGCAGGGTTGATTCGATGTCTTCGGGGCTGACGTTCGTCACGCCGATGCTGACCGTGATGCCCAGGGTCATGCCTTCGAATGGAATGGGCAGTGCTTCCACGCTTAGCCGCAAGCGTTCGGCGAAGGCCTGGGCTGCATCGGGATGGGTTTCGGGCAGCAGGATGGCGAATTCCTCGCCACCCAGCCGTCCGGCCCGGTCGGTCTTGCGCAGGCTTTCCGTCACTTCCTGGGCAAAGGCCTTGAGCACGGCGTCACCCGCGGCGTGACCATGCTGGTCATTGACGCGCTTGAAATGATCCAGGTCCAGCATCAGCAGGGCGGCGGGTCTGGCGAAGCGCAGTATGCGCTCCGCTTCTTGCGCTATCTGGGCCAGGAAATGACGGCGGTTGGCCAGTCCGGTCAGGGTGTCGGTGGTGGCCAGTTGCAGCAATTCCTGTTCCGCTGCCTTGCGCTGGCTGATGTCCTGAAAAGCGACAACTGCGCCCACGCGCAGCCCGTTTTTCAAGTGCATGGGGGTCGCTACCAGATCGACCGGGAAGCCGCTGCCATCGGCGCGGGAAAACCATTCCTCGCCACGTTGGATCGTGCCGTCGCGCAGTGTCTGGTGAATGGGGCATGCGGTTTCCGGATTGGGCGTCCCGTCCGGCTTGTGATGATGAAACAGCAGGTGCTGATTTTTCCCGAGCACGGCGGCTTCTGGCAGGCCGAGCATCTGCAGTGCGGCCGGGTTGATAAAGATGCAGTTCCCCTGCAGGTCGCAGCCGTATACCCCCTCGCCGATGCCGGCCAGCAGTCCGTCCGAACGGGCCTTTTCGCAGCGTATGCGGCGCAGAGCCAGCAGCAGGGCAACCGCCAGCGAGGCCACCAGCAGCCCCGGCAGGAGGCCCAGGATCACGAATACCTGCCACTTTTCCCAGATGTCGCGCAGCGTGAAATCTGGCGCTTGTTCGAAAGGCGGCAGGCGCAGGGCGCGGGAGAGTTCTTCCACCGGCAGATAGTCGGCCGGGACGGTGTAGCCATGAATGCCGGCGGCGCGGGCGGCGGGATGATCCGATTCCAGGGCAAAGAGTGCGGCGGCGATATGGCGCACCGAATGTTCATCGACATGGGGCAGGGCAAAAACGGGCCATTCTGGATAAAGCCGGGTGGAGCTGCGGTAGGGATATCCAGGGTGAAACCAGGGCCCGATCAGCTTTATTTCCTCCGCCGGCAGGCTGCCGTCCTGCTGCATCATCTCGACAATGCCGCTGCGCACGAAACCCACGTCGGCGCGACCCGCCAGCACGGCCCGCACCACGGCCTGGTGCTCGCCCAGAAAGTCGATGCGGGCGGCATCGCCGGGCAAGCGGATGCCGGCCCGAAACAGTTCATAGGCCTGGGCGCGGTAGCCGCCCATGTGGGACGCGCTCGGGGCGGCGATTATCTTGCCCCGTACATCGGCCAGGCTGCGGATGTCGCCGCGGTCCGTGCGTGCGATGATCGCCCCGCCCAACTGGTGCATCGCCTGGCCCGCCTCGCTCGGCACCAGGGTGGCGATCACCCCGGTCATGGGCATCAGTTTGCGGACCACGAGAAAATGCGTGGGATTGGTGGTGACGATATCCAGCGCGCCGCCGGTGATGGCGTTTTCAAGATCGTCGATGCCCAGCACTTTCAGGATGACGCGCTCCTGCTTGAGAGTCTGGTTGAGGTAATCCACCAGGGGCTGATACTTGGCGCGGGTTTTTTCGACGCCGAGGAAGGCGAAGACGCCGAAGCTCAGGGGCTTGCGGTCATCCGCGGCCGGGGACGCGGCCTGCGTCGGCACTGCAAGCAAACATGCCGCGGCGAACAACACGCATAGCCTGGTCAGCCTGGCCCTGCTCAACATGACACACTCCCCACCCCATTCGGGCGTCCCGGTGCGGGACGTTGTTCTTCCGAAAGCGGGGCTCAGGAGCATTCTGGCGCTTTTCGCGCCAGCAGCGGGTGATTTTAAGGCGCTGCCGCGCCGAGCGCCCGCCGGTAGCGTTGCGCGTTTTCCACATAATGCACGGCGCTCTTGGCCAGCATGGCGAGCTGCGCATCGCTGAGTTCGCGCACGATCCGGCCCGGTGCGCCGACGACCAGCGAACGGTCGGGAATCACCTTGCCTTCGGGAATCAGTGCGCCGGCGCCGATCAGGCACTGTTTGCCGATCACCGCGCCGTTGAGGATGATGCTGCCCATGCCGATCAGCGAACCGTCGCCGATCGTGCAGCCGTGCAGCATGACCTTGTGGCCGACGGTGTTGTCGCGGCCGAGGGTGAGCGGCTCGCCCACGTCGGTGTGCAGCACCGAACCGTCCTGGATGTTGGTGTTTTCACCGATGGTGATCGGGTCGTTGTCGCCGCGCAGCACGGCGTTCCACCAGATGCTGACGTTCGCGGCGAGGCGCACGTCGCCGATGACCGTGGCGTTCGGCGCGACCCAGACCGATGACGCAAGTTGCGGTACTTTGCCGTCGAGGCGATAGATGGGCATTACAAGATTTCGCCGAGATTGATGTCGACCATCAAGTCGTCGGAGATGCGCTCCAGATCGGCCTTTAGCGCCTGCACATTGAAATCTGGCGCGGTCAGCAGTTCAGCCTGGGCGTGAAAGAGGATTTCCGCCGACATCGGCGCGCTGCTGGTGTGCGTGGCCAGTTCTTCGACGTTGACGGCATGGCGCGCCAGCACCTGCGAGACCTCGCGGACGATGCCGATGCGGTCGTGGCCGACGAGGTCGAGTGTGAGTCGCCGTCCTGCCAGGGCCGACTTTTCTTCAGCGGCGACTTCAGCGCTTACCTTGAGGCCGACGAGTTTTGCCAGCGCGGCCTTGAGCGGCTCAACTTGGCCGGCGGCAACTGCTACCCGAACGATGCCGGCAAACTTGCCGGACAGATGGGCCATCGATGCTTCAAGCCAGTTGCCTTCGTGGGCGGCGATGGCGGATGCCAGTTCTTCCACCAGGCCGGGCCGGTCGTCGCCGATGACGGTGAGGATGAGATGCTGATCAGCCATTTGCATAATCCTCCATGGGCACGCAGGCGCAGAATAGGTTGCGGTCGCCCCAGACGTCGTCGATGCGATTCACCGACGGCCAGAACTTGTTGGCCGCCACCCAGGGTAGGGGAAAGACCGCCGTTTCGCGTGAGTAGGGGCGGTTCCACTCGCCGATGATGTCGGCTTGGGTATGCGGAGCGTGTTTGAGCGGATTGTCGTCCGCCGGCCATTCGCCCGCTTCGATCTTGCGGATCTCGTTGCGGATGCCGATCATCGCTTCGACAAAGCGGTCGAGCTCGGCCTGGTTCTCCGATTCGGTCGGCTCGACCATCAGCGTACCGGCCACCGGGAAGCTCACCGTCGGTGCGTGGAAACCGTAGTCCATCAGGCGCTTGGCGATGTCGATTTCCGCTATCCCCGTGGCCGCCTTGATGGCGCGGATGTCGAGGATGCACTCGTGGGCGACGCGCCCGTGGGCGCCGGTGTAGAGCACCGGATAGTGTTCCTTGAGCCGCGTGGCGATGTAGTTGGCATTGAGGATGGCGACCTGCGTGGCCTGCCGCAGTCCTGTGCCGCCCATCATGGCGATGAACATCCACGAGATCGGCAGGATCGATGCCGAGCCGAATGGCGCGGCGGAAACCGCGCCTTGATCGCCGACACGATCCGCCGCCAGCACATGGCCGGGCGCGAAGGGCGCCAGATGTGCTTTCAGACCAATTGGCCCCATGCCCGGACCGCCGCCGCCGTGCGGAATGGCAAAGGTCTTGTGCAGGTTGATGTGGGAGACATCGGCGCCGACAAAGCCCGGTGAGGTCAGCCCCAACTGGGCGTTGAGGTTGGCGCCGTCCATGTAGACCTGGCCGCCGTGGGTGTGGGTGATCTCGCACATCTCCCTGACGGCTTCTTCGAACACGCCGTGGGTGGAGGGGTAGGTGATCATCAGGCAGGAGAGCTTGGCCGCGTGCTGCGCCGCTTTTGCCTTCAGGTCGGCGACGTCGACGTTGCCGTTTTCATCGCAATCGACGACGACGACCGTGAGGCCGCACATCTGCGCCGTTGCGGGGTTGGTGCCGTGGGCGGATTTCGGGATCAGGCAGATGTCGCGCATGGCCTGCCCTTGTGCCGCCTGATAACGGCGGATCGAGACCAGGCCGGCGTATTCGCCCTGCGCGCCGGAGTTGGGCTGGACGCACAGCGCATCAAAGCCGGTGATGACGGTGAGCCAGCCAGCCAGTTGGTCGATCATCTGGGCGTAACCGAGTGCCTGCGCGGCGGGCGCAAACGGATGCAGGCCGCCAAAGGCGGGCCAGCTTACCGGCATCATCTCGGCGGCGGCGTTGAGTTTCATCGTGCA
>JAUSBB010000117.1 GCA_030652245.1 Rhodocyclaceae bacterium
TACATTGCCGCTACAGTGGCGCTGGCGCCGTCCCCATCAACGCGGCGGGCCGGCTGGCGCCGTCCCGCCAGCGCCGACTTTCAAATTCAACGCCGCATCTGTATCTCGTCGATGTAACCGATCATTCCGGTGCGAATGGAGGCGGCGTTGCCTTCGTCGGTGTCGATGTGCATGGCGAGGCGGAAATTCGGGTTGACGCGCACCACCACGTCGCCGTAGATCAACTCGCGGTCGCCTTCGATGCGCACGCGCACCACGTAGCGGTCGCGCAGGCCGCGCCGCATGGCATCCTCGGGCGACATGTGGATGTGGCGCTGGGCGCAGATCACGCCATGCGTAATCGTGGTCGAACCATGGCTGCCTTCGAGCGTGAGGCCCGGCGTGTTGGCGAGGTCGCCGGATTCGCGGATCGGCGGCTGAATGCCGAGCTTGAACTGCTCGGTCATGGCGATTTCGACCTGGGTTTCCTTGCGCGTCGGCCCGAGCACGCGGACGTTGTCGATCCGGCCCTTGGGTCCGATCAGATGCACCTTTTCGGCGCAGGCATACTGGCCCGGCTGCGACAGTTCGTGTTCCGGCGTGAGCTGGTGACCGGGGCCGAACAACTTTTCCACGTCGGCCTGTGACAGATGCGCGTGGTGGGCGGAAATCTCGATGGGAATCGGCTCATCGGCAGCGGCGGCGGCGCCGCGGACGATCTGGCTGCGCTCGGTGGCGCGCAGCGCTTCCCAGGCCACCAGCCGCTCGTCGTTGCTGGTGATGACGATGATCGTGACGGGCGAATCGTCGTTGGAGATCACGGCATGCGAAGCCACCGGCCCGAGGTTGCGGTTTTTTTCCTCGTCGAGCTTGATGCCCATGAATTCGAGTCCCTGGCAGGCCAGGCTCCGGACGGCGGCGCTGGTCTCGCCGATCCTGCCGGTGAAAGCCAGCACGTCGATGCCGCCCATCGCCGCGACATAGGCGCCGATGGTCTTGCGAATCTGGTAGGCATAGGCGCGGTGCGCCAGCAAGGCCCGGTGATGCCCTTCGTTGGCGGCTTCCTCGATCTCGCGGATATCGCCGGAAATGCCGGAAATGCCCTTCAGGCCGCTTTCCGAATTGATCAGGCGCGAGATTTCGGCGGGCGACATCTTGTAGTGTTCCATCAGATGAATCACCACCGCCGGGTCGAGATTGCCGGCGCGGTTCGCCATGATCAGGCCTTCGGAGGGCGTCAGCCCCATCGTCGTATCCACCGAGCGGCCATGGTCGATGGCGCACATCGACGAACCGATGCCCAGATGGCATGAAACGATTTCCAGTTCCGACAGGGGCCGCCGCGTCACTTCCGCCGACTTCAGCGACACATAACGATGCGAGGTGCCATGGAAGCCGTAGCGGCGGATGCCGTCCTTCTTGTAGTAATCATAGGGCAGACCGTACATGTAGGCGTAGGTCGGCAGCGTCTGGTGAAAGGCCGTGTCGAACACGGCAATGTGCGGCACGGCGGGAAGCGCCTGCATCGCCAGGCGAATGCCGTCGAGGTTCACCGGGTTGTGATAGGGCGCGAACACCGCCAGCGCCTCGATGTCTTGCATCACCTCCGGCGTGATCAGCGTCGAGCTGTAATACTTGCTGCCGCCATGCACGACGCGGTGGCCGACGACAACCACCTCTTGCGGCAGGAAGGCGAAACGCCCGCCGAGGCTGCCGATTTCGTCGAAGATCACCTTGAACAGATCGGCCAGCTCGAAATGCGGCCGGCTGCGTTCGATCGTCTCGCCGCCCGCGCAGAGCGTCACGCCGACCGTGTCGTTGTCGAGATCATGGAATACGCCATGCACGCCGCGGCGCTCATCCGCGGTGTCGTAGAGGCCAAAGCGGATCTGCGCGCGACCGACATTGAGCGCGAGAACACAGCCCGGCGTTTCGGACTTGAGGCTCAACGCATAGGGGTCGGCCGCGTTCGCCACCGCACGGGAATAGCCCGCGCCACCGCCAGGATTGAGCGGATTGGCGGCGTTGGCCTTGACCCGCTCGGCCAGCAGGCGCGAGAGGAACATCACCGCCCTGGGCTGGGTGACGATATCGCGATTGAATACCGCCTGCGGAATCATCAGCACAAAGCAGCGGTTGCCGGCGATGATGTCGGTGACCGTCGGGTCGCCGGTCAGCAAGGACATCTCGCCGAAGACGGCGCCATCGTCGAGGGCGTCGATGACGGCGCGTTCGCCGGTCGGCCCGGCCATCGACACATCGGCATGGCCCGACAACATCACCCCGAGGAACTGCCCGGCTTCGCCGCAGGAAATGATGGCTTCCTTGCCCTCGAAGGTACGTACCTCGCTGTCGGCGAGGATGGCGTCAATCTTTTCAGGGCTGTAACCGTCGAACAGCCGTACTTTTTCGATCAGGAACTGCTTGATTTCGAGGGGAGTCATGATTCGTCTCATCAACATTCACCGGCTGAGTATGGCACAGGAAGACGATTTATGTTGCAGCGCAACAGGGCAAATGCCGCGAAATCGCCGTGTTAACATGCCGCGATGCAACTCACCCTGTTGGTCCCCGGCCTGCTGCTGCCGGACGCCATTCGCACCGATACCGTCTTCGACCTGAGCGCGCCCGCGCTCTCCCTCTTGCTGGGTCGCGGACAGCGCCGCGAGCTCACCCCCGACTGGCTGGCCGGCGCCTTTGGACTTTCTCCGCCCCTGCCGGCGGCGGCACTGCGCAAAGTCGGCGCTGGCGAGACGGCATTGGGCAACTGGCTCTGCCTCGACCCCGTACATTTACAGGTCGCGCGTGAGGGTATATCGCTCGCCGATCCGGCGCGGCTGGAGTTGACCGCCGCGGAAGCCGCCGCGCTGATCGAGGCTATCAGGCCGCTGTTCGCCGACTGGGGCACGCTTTCGGCCTCCGCGCCTGCGTACTGGGAGCTTGCGTTGAAGAAATCGCTGGCGCTAACGACCTGCCCGTTATCTGATGCCATCAGCCGGTCGGTCGACCCCGGTCTGCCCGGCGGCCCCGACGGCCAAGCCTGGCGTCGACTAATCGCCGAGGCGCAAACGATCATGCACAACCACCCCGTCAATCGCACCCGCGACGGACTCGGCCAGCCGCTGATCAACAGCCTGTGGCCCTGGGGATTCGGCAGCCTTCCCGACGCGGTGCAGGCTAATTTCAACGTCGTCTGGAGCAACGACCCGGTACTGGCCGGTTTGTGCACCCTGGCCAACCTGCCCTACCTGGCGCCCCCGGAACGCTTCCAGCCCGCCAGCGGTCGCGTCCTCGCCATCGTTGATAGCCTGGAGCATCCGGCCAGAACCTTTGATGCCCTGGCCTGGCGCAATGCCCTGCTGGACTTCGAGCGCAACTGGATTGTCCCGGGCCTGGCCAGTCTGAAGAAGCGCGAATGTCGCGAGCTGCGCGTGATCGGCGCGAGCATCCCGGGGGCTGCCGACGTTGCGCGGACCGTCGCGTTTTCGCTCACCCGCGGCGAACATTGGCAGCTCTGGAAACGGCCGCGCCCGCTGACGGCACTGGCATGACGCAAATTTCAGTGCGCTCCGTGCCGCAACGCGCGCGGCTGATGCTCGAACAAGCAGGCGTCCATCCGCTGCTCGCGCGCCTCTATGCCGCACGTGGCGTCTTGGGTGCTGACGAACTCGAAACCAACCTCTCCGGGCTGTTGCCGCCCGAACAACTCAAAGGCATCGACCGCGCCGCGACGCTGCTGGCCGATGCCATCGCCGCGCGGCAGAAAATTCTCATCGTCGCCGACTACGACTGCGACGGCGCCACCGCCTGCGCCGTCGGGCTGCGCGCCTTGCGCGCCATGGGCGGGATTGTCGACTACCTCGTGCCCAACCGCTTCGAGACCGGCTACGGACTGTCGCCCGAGGTCGTGCAACTCGCGGCCACCATGCGGCCCGACCTGCTCATCACCGTCGACAACGGCATCGCCAGCGTCGCGGGCGTGGCCGCCGCCAAACAGCTCGGCATGACGGTGATCGTCACCGACCACCATCTGCCCGGCGACGAATTGCCGGCGGCGGATGCCATCGTCAATCCCAACCAGCCCGGCTGCCGTTTTCCCAGCAAGAGCATTGCCGGCGTGGGCGTGATGTTTTACGTCGCGCTCGCCACCCGCGCAGAACTCAGAAAACGCGGCGCCTTTGCCGACCGCACCGAACCCAATCTCGCCGCCCTGCTCGACCTCGTCGCGCTCGGCACCGTCGCCGATGTCGTGGCGCTCGATCGCAACAACCGCATCCTCGTCGCGCAAGGGCTGGCGCGCATCCGCCAGCGCAAAGTGCAAGCCGGCATCGCCGCCCTGTTGCAGGTGGCCGGACGCGAGGCGGCACGCGCTTCCACCTTCGACCTCGGCTTCGCCATCGGCCCGCGCCTGAATGCCGCCGGCCGACTGGCCGACATGAGCCTCGGCATCGAGTGTCTCGTCACCGACGACCTGGGGCGCGCGCTCAACATCGCGCAGGAACTCGACGCCATCAACCAACAACGCCGCGCCATCGAAGCCGACATGCAGGCCGCGGCGGCCATCCAGCTCGAAGACATCGACCATGGTGGCCGCGCCAGCCTCACCCTGTTCGATCCCGACTGGCACCAAGGCGTCATCGGCATTCTCGCCGGTCGCGTCAAGGAAAAACTGCATCGGCCCACCGTCGTCTTCGCCCGCGCCGGTGACGAACAAAATGGCGAGCTGCGCGGCTCGGGCCGCTCCATTCCCGGATTGCATCTGCGCGACGCGCTCGATCTGGTCGCCAAGCGCCGCCCCGGACTCATCCTGCGCTTCGGCGGCCACGCCGCCGCCGCCGGTCTGGCGATCAGGGAAAACGATCTGGCGGACTTCACGGCCGCCTTCGAGGCCATCGCCCGCGCCCTGCTCTCCCCGGCCGCGCTCACGCGCAGCCACGAAACCGACGGCCCGCTCGAAGCCGGTTATTACAGCCTGACGCCGGCCCGCCTGCTCGCCGCCGCCATCTGGGGCCAGGGTTTCCCCGCCCCGCTGTTCGCCGACCAGTTCGAGGTCGTGCAGCAACGCCTGCTGAAAGACAAGCACCTCAAGCTCACGCTAAAAAAAGGCAACACGCGTCTGGACGCCATCCGCTTCAACCACCCTGACGCAGCCCCCGACCGCATCCACGCCGCATTCCGGCTGGATATCAACGAATGGCAGGGCGAAGCGAAAGTGCAACTGGTGCTGGAGCACTTCGAAGCGGCATGAGACATGCGGTGCGTGACGGCAGTCCCGCAACCACCGCTTGACTTCACCTTCCCCCGCCATAGAATGGATGCACATTGTTGCACACCGTTCAGTATACTGAATTAGCGATCTCCCGGAACCACACAGAGGAAGACCCCATGACCACCCGGCTTGACGACACACCTCAACCGCGCCAGCTCGCGCACTTCATCAATGGCAAACCGCACGCTGGCGACGGGCGGCGCTGGGGCGACATTTTCAATCCGGCGACGGGCGCCGTGACGGCGCAGGTGCCGCTGGGCAGCGCAAGCGACGTCGACGCGGCGCTCCAGGCGGCCACGGCGGCATTGCCCGGTTGGGCCGACACCACGCCGCTACGCCGCGCCCGCATCCTGTTCAAGTTCAAGGAACTCCTGGAAAAGAACGCCGACGAGATCGCCGCGCAAATCACCCACGAGCACGGCAAGGTGCTGTCCGACGCCAAGGGGGAACTGACGCGCGGGATCGAGGTCGTCGAGTTCGCCTGCGGCATTCCCCACCTGCTCAAGGGTGAATATTCAGATCAGGTCGGTAGCGGTGTCGATAGCTGGTCGATCCGGCAGCCGGTCGGTGTCTGCGCCGGCATCACGCCCTTCAACTTCCCGGTGATGGTGCCGATGTGGATGTTCCCGGTGGCGCTGGCTTGCGGCAACACCTTCATCCTCAAGCCTTCCGAACGCGACCCGTCGCCGAGCCTGATGCTGGCCGAACTGCTGCGCGAAGCCGGCCTGCCCGACGGGGTGTTCAACGTCGTGCATGGCGACAAAACCGTGGTCGATGCGCTGCTGACCGATCCGCGCGTGGCGGCCGTCAGCTTTGTCGGCTCGACGCCGATCGCCCAATACATTTATGCCACCGGCACCGCGCACGGCAAGCGCGTCCAGGCGCTGGGCGGCGCGAAAAACCACATGGTGGTGATGCCCGACGCCGATCTCGACCAGACGGTCGAGGCCCTGCTGGGCGCCGCCTACGGATCGGCCGGGGAACGCTGCATGGCGATTTCCGTTGCGGTGGCGGTCGGTGAGATTGCCGACACGCTGGTCACGCGCATGGCCGAAAAGACGCGGAGCTTGCGCATCGGCCCGGGCGTCGATCCCGCCGCCGACATGGGGCCGCTCGTCACCCGCGCGCATTATGACAAGGTCAAGGCTTACGTAGACCAGGGCGTCAAGGAAGGCGCCAAGCTGGTCGTCGATGGCCGGTCATTCAAGGTTCCAGGCCACGAAGGCGGCTTCTTCCTCGGCGGCTGCCTGTTTGACAAGGTCAAGGCGTCGATGCGCATCTACCAGGAGGAAATCTTCGGCCCGGTGCTGGCGGTAGTGCGCGTGCCGGATCTCGACGCGGCGATCGGCCTCATCAACGCCCACGAGTTCGGCAATGGCGTCGCTGTATTCACCCGCAGCGGCAACACGGCGCGCGAATTCTCGCGGCGCATTTCTGTCGGCATGGTTGGCATCAATGTGCCGATCCCCGTGCCGATGGCCTTCCACAGCTTTGGCGGCTGGAAGCACTCGCTGTTCGGCGATCACGCCATTCACGGCCCCGAGGGCATACGCTTCTACACGCGGCTGAAGACCATGACGGCGCGCTGGCCACAGGCCGGCGAACTGTCGGCCAACGCCTTCATCATGCCGACGCACTGACCGGAGCGCGCCACGCCAGGGAAACTCAGGCGCCGAGCACTTCCGGATTAAGCAGGTTGGGCGGGCGCTGCCCGGACAGCGCCGCGATCAGGTTATCGGCGGCGAGCATGGCCATGCTCATCCGCGTCGCCCGCGAGGACGAGCCGATATGTGGCGTCAGCACGACGTTGTCGAGCCCGCAGAACCGCTTGTCCAGCGCGGGTTCGTTCTCGAACACGTCGAGCGCGGCACCGGCGATCTGTTGCTGTTGCAAGGCCGCGATCAGGGCCGCATCGTCGACAATGCCGCCGCGCGCCACGTTGATCAGATGGGCGGTCGGCTTCATCAACGCCAGTTCTGCCGCGCCAATGGCGTGATGCGTCGCCGGCGAATAGGGCAGCAGCAGCACCAGAAAATCCGCTTGCCGCAACAGAGCTTCCTTCTCCACCCATGCAGCGCGGCAGGCGCGCTCGTCGGCCGCGGCCAGCCGCGTGCGGTTGTGGTAGATCACCCGCATCTCGAAACCAGCGGCGCGGCGGGCCACGGCCTGGCCGATACGGCCCATCCCGAGGATGCCCAGCGTGGCATGGTGGACATCGTTGCCGAACCAGCCGTCGTGGAATTTCCAGCCCAACCATTCCCCGGCGCGCACCCATTTGTCGGCGCTGACAATACGGCGCGCCGATGACATGATCAGCGCCCAGGCCATGTCGGCGGTAGTGTCGTCGAGCACGCCGGGCGTGTTGGTCGCCATGACACCGGCCTGCGTGATCGCGGCGAGATCAAAGTTGTTGTAGCCGACGGCGACGTTGCAGACCGCCTTGAGGCCGGGCGCACCGGCCAGCACCGCCGCGTCGATGCGATCGGACAGCAGGGTGATGGCGCCCTGCTTGTCGGCCAGACGCGCCGCCAACTGCGCCGGCGGCAATGCCGCGTCTACATCGTGATAATCGACCTCGAAATGCGCGCCAAGACGCTCGATCACTTCCGGAAAAACCGCGCGACTGACCAAAACCTTAGCCTTCATTTCGCCGTCTCCGCCTCAAGAAACACGCCGGACGGCCCCAAGTGTTTCTAGGCCCCCTGGGGGGAGAAAGCCGCGTAGCGGCTTTTACGGGGGGGCTCATTATTCCTTGCCGCGCAGTTGCTCGATGAATTCGTAGACCGCCATCGCCGCGCCAATCAGCACCACCAGGGTCAGCGCGACGCTCTTGAGCTTGAGCACCGGCGGGGCCAGAAACGCCAGCAGCGCGACCAGGCCGACCAGGCCCATTAATAATTTGATATTCATGAAAGCATCCCTTCTTTCTTGTTTCTCGTTAGCCGACTACTTCAACCAACCAGCGCGCGGTGCGCAGCAGTCGCGCGTCGTCGCCAATCCGGCCGACCAGTTGCACTCCCACCGGCAAACCATTGCCCGCCTGCAACAGGGGCAGGCTGATCGCCGGCATGCCGCAAAATGTCCAGAGCGTGCAGAACAGCGGGCTACCAGTCGAATCCAGGCCATGCGGTGCCGCCCCTGGCACCGCCGGGGTCAGGATGGCGTCATAACGGTCGAAGACCTCGTCGAGTCCTTCGGTCACCACGGGAATGCGCGCCAGGGCCTGCAGGTAATCGACCGCCGTGGTGGCGCGCCCGCGCTCCAGTTGCTCGCGCAGCGTGGCCGACAACTGGTCGGCGCCGCGTTCGTATTCAGTCGCGTAGTTGGCCGCGATATCCGCCTCCATGACGGTCTTGTGCCAGTCGAGCGCCTTGGCGGCCGACTCCGGCAGCACGAATTCGCCGACCTGTTCGCCCAGATGTGCGACCAGCTCGCCAAAGCCTTCCCGCGCGTCGGCGTCCTGCTGCAACCACCACGGCGTCTTGATCAACGCCAGCTTGGGTGGCATGGGTGGCGCCGCTTCGCAAACTTGCAGCAGGGGCAGCCTGGCGCGCGGCTGCATGCCCGGCGCGTCGGCGTCGTAGGCCGCCAGCACCTCGCCCAGCAGGGCGATGTCCTCGACGCTGCGGGCAAAGCAACCCGGCTGATCGAGATGCTCCGACTGGCGCAGGATGCCCTGGCAGGAGATCAGGCCACGCGTTGGCTTGAAGCCGAACACGCCGCAAAAGGCGGCCGGCCGGATCGTCGAGCCATTGGTCTGCGTGCCCAGCGCCAGCGGCACCATGCCGGAGGCCACCGCAGCGGCGGAGCCGCTCGACGAGCCGCCGGGCGTGTGCTCGGGATTGTGCGGATTGCGCGTCTTGCCCGGCGCATAGGTGGCCAACTCGGTGGTCACCGTCTTGCCCATGATCACCGCGCCGGCGCTGCGCAGCAGTTCAACCACCTTGGCGTCGTGCCAGGGCATGCGCCCGGCATGGAGCGGCGTGCCGTCCTCGGTCGGCATGTCGCCGGTGTCGATGATGTCCTTGATGCCGACCGGCACGCCGTGTAGCGGCCCGAGCGGCTTGCCGGCGGCGCGCCATTCGTCGGCGCGGCGCGCCTGCCCCAAGGCATGCTGCGGATCGAAATAGGTCCAGGCTTGCACATCCGGCTCGCGCGCCTCGATCTGCTTGATACAGGCTTGCACCAAGTCCTCGGCGGAAAACAACCCGTCTCGGATGCCCTGGGCCGCCTGGCGCGCGGAGAGCCAGTTCAATTGCGTCATATCAGTTGCCATAGAGCAGATCCGGCAGCCAATAGACCAGTTGCGGGAACACATAAACCGCTGCCATGGCCACGAACACCAGACCCAGGAACGGCATGCAGCCCTTGAAGATGGTCGCCAACTGAATGTGCTTCGGCGCCACGCCTTTCAGGTAGAAGGCCGACATCGCCATAGGTGGAGTCAGAAACGAGGTCTGCAGGTTCAGGGCAATCAGGATGCCGAAGAACATCGGATCGACGTTGAAGTGCGCCAAGAGCGGCAGGAAGATCGGCACGAAGATGATGATGATCTCGCTCCACTCCAGCGGCCAGCCGAGGATGAAGATGATGAGCTGGGTCAGGAGCAGGAAGGTGATGGTGTTCAGATCCATGCTCATCACGAAATCCTTGATCAGTCCTTCGCCGCCGAGGTAGGAGAACACCGACGAGAAGGTCCAGGAGCCGACGAACAGCCAGCAGACCATGGCCGTGGTGCGCGCGGTCAGGAATACCGCCTCCTTGAGGCGACCCCAGGTCAGGGCGCGATAGGCCGCGGCCAGCAGCGTGCCGCCCAGCGCGCCGATCGCAGCCGCTTCGCTCGGCGTGGCCAAGCCGAACAAAATGGCGCCCAGCACCGACAGAATCAGCACCGCCAGCGGCAGGAAGGCCTTGGCCAGCAGCACGAACACCTGAGTCCAGGAGATGTCCTTGTACGCCTCGGGCGGCAGCTTGGGTGCCAGGGAAGGATTCATCACCACCCGCGTCACGACATAGATCATGTAGAGGCCCGCCAGCAGCAGCCCTGGAATCAGCGCAGCGGCATACAGCTTGACCACCGAAACTGCCGATGTCGCGCCATAGACGATCAGCATGATCGAGGGCGGGATGAGGATGCCCAGGGTGCCGCCGGCAGCGATGACGCCCGTCGAGAGCTTCTGGTCGTAGCCGGCCTTGAGCATGGCCGGCAGGGCGAGCAGGCCCATCAGCGTCACCACGGCGCCGACGATGCCGGTCGCGGTGGCGAACAGCGCGCAGGTAATCAGCGCGGCCACCGCCATGGCGCCCGGCACGGCGCGCATCGCCAGTTGCAGGCTGTGGAAGAGGCGGTCCAGGATGTTCGCTCGTTCGACGATGTAGCCCATGAACAGGAACAGCGGTATCGACACCAGCACGTCGTTGTTCATGACGCTGAAGGTGTTCTGCGTCAGCAGGTAGAACACCCGGCTGTCAAAGAAGGCCTGGTCGGGCTGGAAATAGGCGTAATAACCGAAGCCGACGCCCATCGCCATCAACGTGAAGGCGATCGGGAAGCCGAGCAGGATGACAAAAACGAATGAGCCCAGCATCAGCAGGGCAATTTGCGGGTCCGTCATTTGTTTTCTCCAGGCAGGGCCGCGTCGTAACCCATGCGTTTCTCGTCCTCGACCTGATGCAATATCGCCGTTTCCATTTCCTCGACGTCGTGCAGCCGCGCCGGCCATTCGCCAGTGCGGATGCAAACGATGCAACGCAGCACCTCGGCAATGCCCTGTAGGGCCAACAGCGCGCCGGCCGCCGGAATGACCAGCTTGAGCTGCCAGATTGGCACGCCAATCGGACTATTGACGCTCACCTCGCCGATGCGCATCGAATCCATGGCGTAAGTCCAGCCCGAATACATTAGGGCAATGATGCCGGGGAAAAAAAAGATGATGTAGAGCACCAATTCCAGTCTACCCTGGACGCGGGTCGGCATCAGCCGGTAGAAAACATCGCCGCGTACATGCGCGTTGCGCGACAGCGCATAGGCGCCCGACATCAGGAACAGCGCGCCATAGAGAATGTAGCTCATGTCGAAAGCCCAACTCGTCGGGTCGTTCAGGACATAGCGGACAAAAACTTCGTAGGAGGTGCCCAGCGTCAGGATGACGATGCACCAGGCGAAGGCATGCCCGACCGATTTCGACAACTGGTCGATGCCGTGCAACAGCGATTGAATGGACATAGGTATCCGTTCCATGAAGATTCGGAGGGGATGCCTGAACATCCCCCGCCGAGGTTTATGCAACTGCTAGAGACAGCGCGTGGTTAGAAGCCGAGCTTGCCATGGACGTGCTCGTAAGCCGACTTGTAATCGGCTTCGTTGAAGAAGTGATAGTAGCCGACCCGCTTGGCCCACGCCTTCTGCGATTCCCATACTTTCTTGAAGAACGGATCCTCGGCGGACAGGCGATTGACGATCGTGTCCCAGGCCTTGATCTGCGCGTCGAAGATGTCTTGCGGCGTGCGCAGGATGTTCACCTTTTCCTTGGTCCTGAGTTCCTGCAGGTCCTTCGAGTAGTTGTCCATCGCCAGCGCGTAGTTGGCGGTGGACGCCGCCTCGGCCGAATACTTCAGCACCGCCTGCAGATCCTTGGGCAGCGATTCGTATTTCTTGCGGTTGAAAACGATCTCGAAAAACTCCATGGCCTGGTGATAGCTGCCCATCATATAGTTCTTGGCGACGTCCTGGGCGCCGAAGCGGCGGTCGGAGGTCGGGTTGTTGAACTCGAAGGCATCGATCACGCCGCGCTCCATCGCCGGCACGATCTCGCCGCCCGGCAACTGGGTCACCCTGGCGCCCAATTCCTGCATCAGGTCGGCGGCCAGGCCCACGGTGCGGTACTTGAGGCCCTTCAGTTCGGCGGCCGTCTTGATCGGCTTCTTGAACCAGCCCAGCGGCTGGGTCGGCATCGGCATGGCGAAAAAGCCGACCACGTCGAGACCGATCTTTTTCATCAGCTCGTCGTAGAAGGGTTGCCCCTCTTTGTGAATCCAGGCCAGGTTCTGGGCGGAGTCGCAGCCCGTGATCGGGCCCGAGCCGAACAACGAAGCGACCTTGCTCTTGCCATACCAGTAAACCGCCACCTGATGGCCGGCGTCGATCACGCCCTTGGAGGTCGCCTCCATCACCTCGAAAGGCTTGACCACCGCGCCGGCGACCAGATAGTCGATGCGCAGGCGACCACCGGCCATTTCATTGACGCGCTTGACATATTCTTCGGCCATCTCGTTGAAGACGTCCTTGGCGCCCCAGGCGCCCTGCATCTTCAGGACGATGGGCGATTGCGCGACGGAGATCATCGGGAAACCGGCAATGGCCGCGCCCGCGGTACCGCCGACGGCGGCCTTGAGAAACTTGCGGCGTGCTGGCGCTGCTTCCGTGGCGACGGGTTGAATCGCTTGCTTTTCTTCTTCCATGCTTCTCTCCTCTACGTTTGTGGGTAAAACGAAATTTCGATCTGTATCTGAACAGCAAAACCTTGCCTTGGCTGTCGAAATCGTCTGATCGCGGCATTACAACACAAAGGCGCATCAACGCCTTTCGGACATCATGCCCAGGCGACGCGACATCAGTTCAGCCAGTTCATGCGCAGTCTTGACGGCACGAGCGCCGTCCTGCGGCGAACTCGCGGTCTTCATCATGCTGAGCGCAACGGCGGCCACGGCCTGCCTTCCAGTGGCATCGAATACCGGGGCGCCATGGCAACACATGCCCTCGCGCGTCTCCTCGTCATCGACGGCATAGCCATGAGCACGCACGGAGGCCAGGTCGGCCAGCAGCGCCTTGAGACTGGTGCGGCTGTGGCTGGTCAGGCGTTCCAGCTTTTTGCCCTTGTATAACTGACGCACCCGCTCATCGGTCATGGTGCTCAACAGCGCCTTGCCCGATGCCGTGCAGTGGGCCGGCAGGCGCATGCCGATGCGATAGGTCAACGAAAACGGCTGGCTGCCGTTGCGGCAGGCCACATAAACGACGTCCGTGCCATCCAGCACGGCGAGCACGGCTGATTCCTCCGGCATGGCACGCAAGGACTCCCAGGCCCGGGCAAATTCCTGGGTCAAATCGGTGCGCGACAGATAAGCGTGCGCCAGATCGACCAGATGCGTACCCAAATGATAAGTGCCATCGTCGAAGCGCGTGAGCAGGCCCGCCTGCGTCAGGCTGGTGCACAAACTCAAGACACTGCTCTTGGGCAGATCGAGCCGTTGACTGAGTTCCGCCAGCGAAAAGGGATTGCGGGATGCCGCCACCACGTCCAGCAAACGCGCCCCTTTCAATACGGATGGAACTACCGCCTTCGGCAAATCTCTCTCCTTGGTTCTACATGTTGTTATCGATCCGCCGCGTATGATCACACAAAATTCAAGCCAAGGCACAACGTTCAGATATGTGAATTACGCGCACACTTTATCGCCTCCCGGCGGCGTGGGCGAAAAAAAACCGCCCGGAGGCGGTTTTTTTTGACGGCAGAAATCTGTTTCTGCCGAGTGTTTGGTAGGCGCGATTGGACTCGAACCAACGACCCCCACCATGTCAAGGTGGTGCTCTAACCAGCTGAGCTACGCGCCTGCAAATAAGCGGCGCATTCTACCTGAAACCCGCGCGCCGTCCATACCCCGCTTCAGTTTTTTAACGCCGCCCTGACCTGCTCCAGTGTCGTCGGATCGTCAAGCGTGGTCAGGTCGCCCGGATCACGGCCTTCGGCGAGCGCCTGAATCGAACGGCGCAGCATTTTGCCGGAGCGGGTCTTGGGCAGGCCGGCGACGAAATGCACGTGCTTGGGCCGTCCGATGGCGCCAAGAATGCCATCGACAGTTTTCTTGACCTCGGCTTCGAGTGCGGCGCGCAGTTCGGGGGTGGCAACCTTCGTGGCGTCCTTGACCACGGCGAAGGCCATAGGCTCCTGGCCCTTCAACGCGTCGCTGACGCCCACCACGGCGACTTCGGCAATCGCCGCGTGCGCCTGAATGGCCTCTTCAATCTCGCGCGTGCCGAGACGATGGCCGGCGACGTTGATGACGTCGTCGGTGCGGCCGAGAATGTAGTGGTAGCCTGCCTCGTCCTGGATGCCCCAGTCGAACGAGGAATAAACCAGTGGGTCCTTGAACAGGCTGAAGTAGGTCTTGACGAAGCGCTCGTCGTCGCCCCAGACGGTCGACAGACAGCCCGGCGGCAAGGGCGGCACGACGCCGACGATACCCTTCTCGTTGGGCGCGCACTCGCTGCCATCCTCGCGGAATATTTTGAGGTTGTAGCCATAGACCGGGAAGGCCGGCGTGCCGAATTTGATCGGCGTGTCTTCGACGCCGCGCACGGTGGAGAGCATCGGCCAGCCGGTTTCGGTTTGCCAGTAGTTGTCGATCACCGGCAGCTTGAGTTCGCCCGCGATCCATTCGTGGGTCGGCTGATCAAGCGGTTCGCCGGCAAGAAACAGATGCTTGAGCGAAGAGAGGTCGTACTTCTTGAGGAAGGCCGGATCCTGTTTCTTGAGCACGCGCACGGCGGTGGGCGCCGAGAACATCACATTCACTTTGTATTTTTCGACAATGCTCCACCAGATGCCGGCATCGGGGCGCAGCGGCGTGCCTTCATACATGATGGTGGCCATGCCGGCGATCAGCGGACCGTAAACAATGTAGCTGTGGCCGACCACCCAGCCGATATCCGATGTGGAAAACATCGTCTCGCCGGCAAAGCCGGTGAAGATGTGCTTCATCGAAGCCGCCAGCGCCACGCAGTAGCCGCCGGTGTCGCGCTGCACGCCCTTGGGCTTGCCGGTGGTGCCGGAGGTGTAGAGGATGTAGGACGGTTCGAAGGATTCCAGCCACTCGCAAGGCACGGAGGCGTTCATGTGCTGGGCGCGCAGCGTGGCGTAATCGACATCGCGCCCGGCCACCTGGCTGAAACCCTTGTCGAGGCCGCGGTCGATCATCAGCACTTTTTCAGGCTTTGATTTCGCGAGCTTGATCGCCTCGTCCAATAGGTGCTTGTACGGCACAGCCTTGCCGCCGCGCATGCCGGCATCGGCGGAAACCACGAGCTTCGGCCGGGCATCGTCGATGCGCGTCGCCAGCGAGCCGGAGGCGAAGCCGCCGAACACCACCGAATGAATGGCGCCGATGCGCGCGCAGGCCAGCATGGCGAAAGCGGCTTCGGCGATCATCGGCATGTAGATCAGCACGCGGTCGCCCTTGCCCACGCCCTGCGACTGCATGATCGCCGCCATGCGCATCACCTCGGCCTGGAGTTCGGCGAAGCTGTAGATCTTTTCTTCGTTGGTCTCGGTCGAGATATAGATCAGCGCGCGGTCGTTCGGGCGCGTCGCCGCGTGGCGGTCGACGGCGTTATGGCACAGGTTGGTGCGGCCGCCGGAATACCACTTGACGAAGGGCGGGCGCGAGTAGTCGCAGATGGTCTGCGGTGGCGTCTGCCAATCGACCAGTTGCGCCTGTTCCGACCAGAACGCATCGCGCTGGTCGATCGAGCGGCGGTAAAAATCGCTGTACTTCGTCATATTCTTTCCTTATTACGGCTGGATACGAACGACAACGCGGCCCTTGACGCGCGCCTTCAGGAAATCATCGAACACGCCCGGCAGTTCGCCGAAAGCAATCTCGCGCGCCTGGGCAATCACCTGCACTGGCTTGAGTTCCCCAGCCAGACGCCGCCAGACCTCGGCGCGCACGGGCATCGGGCAATTGACCGAATCGATGCCGAGCAGCGAGATGCCGCGCAAGATGAAGGGCGCCACCGTGGTTTTGAAATCCATGCTCGCCGCCAGGCCAATGCTCGCCAGCGTGCCGCCGATCTGCATGGTGCTGGCCATCCACGACAGCACGTCGCCGCCCAGGTTATCAACCGCGCCGGCCCACAGAGCCTTGTCGAGCGCCTTGATCTTGCCCAGATCGAGACTGGAACGCAGCAGCACTTCGCTGGCGCCCAACTGCTTGAGGTAGTCGGTTGCACTGTCCTTGCCGGTCAGCGCATGCACCTGATAGCCACGCTTGGCGAGGATCTCGACGGCGATGCTGCCGACCCCGCCGGTCGCGCCGGAAACCACCACCGGGCCATTCTCTGGCTTGAGACCGTCATGCTCCATGCGCACGACCGCCAGGCCGGCCGTGAAGCCCGCCGTGCCGAGCGCCATGGCGTCACGCAGACTCAGGCCGGGCGGCAGCTTGATAACCCAGGCCGCCGGAATCCGCGCCATTTCGGCATAACCACCGTGGTGCGCAACGCCGATGTCGTAGCTGGTCGCCAGCACCTGATCACCCGGCGCAAACGCCGGATCAGCGCTGTTGACCACCGTCCCAGCCAGGTCAACCCCGCCCACGCAGGGAAAACGCCGGATGATGCGACCGGCGCCGGTCGCGGCGAGGGCATCCTTGAAATTGACGCCCGAATAGGCCACCGCAATCGTCACTTCGCCCGGATCAAGCTGATCCTCCGACATATCGGCGAAACCGGCGGAAATCTTGCCCTCGTTCTGCTGAATCAGGTAAGCCTTGAATGCCATCTGCGTCTCCTCCCCAAAAAACCCTTTAGTTGCAGTTGATTATAACCAACCGGTTTCTGCCTGCCTTACGCCAGGCTTACTATGCGAATTTTTGTTATTGAGAATAGTTCTTATTCTGATAATATGCAGGCCATTATCCAACAGCTCACAGGAGCATTCAATGAAACTCACCGCGATTTCCCTGCTGCTGGCCGCCCTGATCAGCCCATCACTTCATGCCAACGAGAAGGTGCTCAACCTCTATTCGGCACGGCACTACCAGACCGACGAGGCGCTTTATACCAATTTCACCCAACAAACCGGCATCAAGATCAATCGCATCGAAGCAAAGGAAGACGAGTTGCTGGAGCGCATCAGGAACGAGGGCGCGCACAGTCCGGCCGATGTGTTCCTCACCGTCGATGCCGCGCGCCTGGCCAAGGCGGACGAGCTGGGCCTGTTCGCGCCGGTCAAATCAAAAGTGCTCGAAGCGCGCATCCCCGCGCATCTGCGCACCGACGACTGGTTCGCCTTTTCGACCCGCGCGCGAACCCTGATCTACAACAAGGGCAGCGTGAAACCCGAAGATCTGCGCAACTACGAAGATCTGGCCGACCCGAAATTCAAGAATCAGGTGTGCAGCCGCTCAGGCTCGCATCCTTACAATCTATCGCTACTTTCCGCGCTGATCGCGCAGCATGGAGAACAAAAGGCCGAAGCCTGGGCTAGGGGCGTGTTCGCGAATTTCGCGCGTCCCGCAAAGGGCGGCGATACCGACCAGATCAAGGCCGTGGCCGCCGGCGAATGCGGCGTGGCGATTTCCAACACCTATTATCTGGTACGGCTGATGCGATCGACCAAGCCCGAAGATCGCGCGGTCGCGGAAAAGGTCGGCGTCATCTGGCCGAACCAGCAGTCACAGGGGACGCACATCAACATTTCCGGCGGCGGCATGCTGAAGACCGCGCCAAACAAGGGGGCCGCTGTGAAGTTCCTTGAATATCTCGTCTCGGACGAAGCGCAGGTTTATTTCGCCGACGGCAACAACGAGTCGCCGGTCGTGCCGACTGTAAAAACCAACAACGCAGCGCTCGCCGCGCTGGGCAAGTTCAAGGCCGACCCGCTGCCGATCGGGACGCTGGCGAAGAACGCCACCCTCGCCCAGAAAATTTACGACCGGGTCGGCTGGCGATAAACGCCCGCCCCCCTTCGCTCCCCTCGCGGGGGGTTCTTAATGGCTCGCTGCGCTCGTCGATCACGGGGCGCTTCTTTTGGCAGCGGAGCGGGTTGCGGCTGGCGCCGCGTGCCGCGTTGGCTTGGGACGGCCCGGCGCACACGCTGTTTTTTTACGTTAATCAAAAGTCGGCGCTGGCGGGACGGCGCTAGCCGGACCGCCGCCAGCATGGGGACGGCGCAGCCATTCAGTGCTCTGCATGGTGCCACTTTAGGGCATCAATCGGTCGTCCAGCCACTCTATCCAGTGCTTGACCGGCAGTTCGGTCCCCGCCTGCAGATGGGCGATGCAGCCGATGTTGGCGCTGGCGATGCCGGCGGGCTGGCCGGCCGTCAGGGCGGCAATCTTGTTTACTTGCAGGCGGCTCGACAGCTCCGGCTGGAGGATCGAATAGGTGCCCGCCGAGCCGCAACACAGGTGGCTGTCGGCCACCGGCGTCAGGCTGAAGCCGGCCGCGCCCAGCAGGGTTTCGACCACGCCGCGAATCTTCAAGCCGTGCTGCAGCGTGCATGGCGCATGGAAAGCCAGCGGCACAGCCGGCACGGGCGGCAGGGCGGCCAGCAATTCGCGCAGGCGCGCTTGTTCCGCCGCCACGACTTCGCTGACATCGCGCGTCAGTTCGGCCACGCGCAGCGCCTTTGCGGCATAGGCCGGGTCGTCCTGCAGCAGATGGCCGTAATCCTTGACCTGCACGCCGCAGCCGGAGGCGGTCATGACAATTGCCTCGACACCCGCCTCGATCCGCGGCCACCAGGCGTCGACGTTGCGGCGCGCGTTGGCGCTCGCCCCTGCCGCATCGTTCAGATGCAAGCGCACCGCGCCGCAGCAGCCGGCGTCCGGCGCGACTTCGAGCGCGATGCCGAGCCGCGCCAGCACCCGCGTGGCCGCGCCATTGATGTTCGGATACATCGACGGCTGGGCGCAGCCGGCGAGGACCAGCATCTTTCTCGCCTGCTCGCCGGGCAGGCTCACCCCGGCCGACGACAGCGGCGGCACTTTCGACTTCAAAGCCCCAGGCAGCAAAGGCCGCACCATTTGCCCGAGCTTCATCGCCGTACCGAACAGCACGGGGCGCGGCAGGGTTTCGCGCAGGGTGGCGCGCAGCACGCCATCCAGGCCGCTGCGCGGCACGCGCTGTTCGACGACCGCGCGGCCGATGTCGAGCAGGCGCGAATAATGCACGCCCGACGGACAGGTCGACTCGCAGGAACGGCAGGTCAGGCAGCGGTCCAGATGCAGACGTGTCTTCTCGGTCGGCACCGTGCCTTCCAGCACCTGCTTGATCAAATAGATGCGTCCGCGCGGCCCGTCGAGCTCGTCGCCAAGCAACTGATAGGTTGGGCAGGTGGCCGTGCAGAATCCGCAATGCACACACTTGCGCAGGATTTCCTCGGCCTCGCGGCCGGCGGTGGTGTTGCGGATGAAATCGGCGAGATGGGTTTCCATTTCAAAGTTCAGCGTACATCCGGCCGGGGTTGAAAATGCCGTGGGGGTCGAAGGTCTGTTTGAGGCGGCGCTGCAGGTTCAGCACGGGCAGTGGCAGCGCCGTGAAAGCGCCGACTGCCGCCTTGAGGGCAGGATCGGCGCGGAACAGTGTCGCGCTGCCGCCCACCTTCGCCGCTGCGGCGCGAATATCTTCCGCTGGCGCACTTGATCGCAACCAGCGCTGTGCCCCGCCCCATTCGATCAGGGTTGCGCCGGGCAGGTCGATGACCGGGGCGATCGAAGGCACCGACAGACGCCACAGCGGCCGTTCGTCCGCGAAGAACGGCGCACGCTGGTCGCGCAACTCGGTCCAGAACGCCGTCTCGCCAGCGCCGACTTTTGCACCACCCAATTCCTGCTCCGCCGCGGCGATTGCCGCGCGCGCACCCGCGAGCCGTAGCGTCAACTCGCCATCGGCCCAGGCGCTGGCGACAATCGGCAGCGGCTGGCCGGCCCAGCGATTGAGTTTATCGAGCGCTGCGGCCTGGGGCAGCTCGAAGCGCAGGGTGGCTTCGGCAACCGGCCGGGGCAGCACCTTCAGCGAGATTTCTAGCAACAGTCCCAGCGTGCCGAGGCTGCCGGCCATGACCCGCGAGACATCGTAGCCGGCGACGTTCTTCATCACCTGGCCGCCAAAAGAGAGTTCGCGCGCCGCGCCATCGAGCATCTTCACGCCCAGCACAAAGTCGCGCACCGCGCCCGCGCTGACCCGGCGCGGCCCGGAAAGACCGGCCGCCACCACGCCGCCGATGGTTGAGTCAGCGCCGAAGCGCGGCGGCTCGAAGGCCAGGCATTGGCCCTGCTCCGCCAGCACCGCCTCGATCGCGGCGAGCGGCGTGCCGCTACGCGCGGTGATGACGAGCTCGGTCGGTTCGTAGGCCAGCACGCCGGCATGCGCGCGAGTTTCCAGCAGCGCGCCGCGCGGTGCCTGGCCGTAAAAGTCCTTGCTGCCGCCGCCGCGGATGCACAGCGGCGCGGCACTTCCCGCAGCAAGAATGCGCGCGCGAAATTCTTCGGTCAGATCGCTCATCGCGCGCTCCCGGTCAGCCGGTATTCGGAACAGTGGCGCGGCTGCGGCACCGCCTTGCCGGGATTGAGCAGGCCGAGCGGATCGAAGGCCGCCTTCACGCCGTGGAACGCCGTCAGTTCGTCGAAGGAAAATTGCAGGCACATCTGCTGCACCTTCTCGATGCCGACGCCATGTTCGCCGGTGATCGTGCCGCCGACATCGACGGACAAGGCGAGGATGTCCGCGCCCAGCGCGGTGGCGCGGTCGAGCTCGTCGTCACGGCTGGCATCGAACATGATGAGCGGATGCAGATTGCCGTCGCCGGCGTGGAAGACGTTGGCCACGCGCAGCCGGTGCTGCCGCGCCAGTTCCTCGATGCGCGTCAGCACATGGGCGATGTGCTTCCTCGGAATCGTGCCGTCCATGCACAGATAATCGGGCGTCAGGCGGCCGACGGCGGGAAACGCCGCCTTGCGCCCGGCCCAGAATTTCAGCCGCTCGGCATCGCTTTGCGAAACCCGCAGGCCGCGCGCGCCGCTGGCTTCGAGCACCTGGCACATCGCGGCAATTTCCTCGGCCACCTCCTGTTCCGTGCCGTCGGATTCGGCGAGCAGGATCGCGGCGGCACTGAGGTCATAGCCGGCATGCACAAAGGCCTCGACGGCGGCGGTCGCCGGCTTGTCCATCATTTCCAGTCCGGCGGGGATGATGCCGGCGGCGATGATCGCGGCCACCGCATTGCCGGCCTGCGTGACATCGTCGAAGCTGGCCATCACCACCTGCGCCACCGTCGGCCGGGGCGTGAGCTTCACGGTCGCTTCGAGCACCACGCCGAGCATGCCTTCAGAACCGATCATGAGCGCCAGCAGGTCGTAACCCGGGCTGTCCAGCGCATGCGCGCCGATCTCGATGATCTCGCCATCGATCAGCGCGACGCGCAGCTTGAGGATGTTATGTACGGTGAGGCCATATTTGAGGCAATGCACGCCGCCGGAATTTTCGGCGACGTTGCCGCCGATCGTGCAGGCGATCTGCGAGCTCGGGTCGGGGGCGTAGTAAAGGCCAAACGGCGCCGCCGCCTCGGAGATGGCGAGATTGCGCACGCCGGGCTGCACGCGCGCCAGACGGGCCAGCGGGTCGATCTCGATGATGCGCATGAAACGGGCCAGCGACAGCACGACGCCCGCCGCCACCGGCGTCGCGCCACCGGACAGGCCGGTGCCGGCGCCGCGCACCACCACGGGCACACGCATGTCATGACAGACGGAGAGCACGGCGATCACCTGTGCCTCGCTATCCGGCAGCGCCACGGCCCAGGGCAGGCAGCGATAGGCGGTCAGGCCGTCGCATTCATACGGTTTGATGTCCTCGGGGTCGCTGAGCAAGCCGCCGGCCGGCAGGAGTGGCGTCAGCCGGGCGAGCAAGGCGGCGCGGTGGGCGGCGTCAGGGGGAGGTAGCAAGGTGGCGGTCATGGGTGTTGGCCGGCAAAAGTAACACGGAAATCATCGAGCCAGCCGAAGCTATCGAGTGTCGCCCCGCCGGGTTTGTATTCGCAGCCGATCCAGCCGGCGTAACCGAACTGCTCAAGACGCTCGAACAGGAAGGGAAAGCGGATCTCGCCCGTGCCCGGTTCATGGCGGCCGGGATTGTCGGCAATCTGGATGTGGCCGATCCGCGGCAGATGCGTTTCCAGCGTGCGGGTCAGGTCGCCCTCCATCACCTGGGCGTGATAGACGTCGTACTGCACCTGCAGATTGCGGCTGCCGACGGCATCGAGCACCTGCAATGCCTGCGCGGTGGTCGGCACGAGAAAGCCCGGATTGTCGCGGTTGTTTAGCGGTTCAAGCAGCAGGCGGATGCCCACGCGCTGTGTCGCCGCGGCGGCAAAGCGCAGGTTGTCGACGAGCGTTTCCAGCGCCTGGTCGCGGTCGCCGGCCGCAATGCCGGCCAGGCAGTTCAGCCGCGTGCAGCCCAGCGCCTCGGCATAGTCGATGGCCCGCCCGACGCCCTCCTGAAATTCCGCCTTGCGTTCCGGCAGGCAGGCAATGCCGCGCTCCCCGGCCGCCCAGTTGCCCGCCGGCAGGTTGAACAGCACCACCTCGACGCCCGAAGTCAGCACCACCTCGGCCAGCACCGCCTTGTCGAAGTCGTAGGGAAAATGAAATTCGACGCCCTTGAAGCCAGCCCGCGCGGCTGCGCCGAAACGGTCGAGGAAGTCGTGTTCGGTGAAGAGGAAGGAGAGGTTGGCGGAGAAGTGCAGTGACATGGTTCAGCCCCCTCAAGCCGCCAGCTTTGCGCTCGCCAGTCGATTCAAGCTGACGCCCTGCTCGGCCGCCTGTGTCGCCAGGACGCGATGCACCTGGGGCGGAATACGCACCCGAAATTCTCCGCTGTAGTGCTTCTCCGCCAAGGGAACGGGAATGGCCTCGCCGGCAGCTTGCATGTCGGCAACCACCCCGGACACGACCCGGCGAATGCCTTTCAAGGCCGCTTCCGGTGTTTTCGCCAGCCATGACAACGACGGAAATTCGGCGCATAAACCGACGTGTTCGCCGTCCTCGGCCGACCAGGTGACGCGGTAGGTGTAGTGATCAACGCTCATTGCGCAGTCCCTCCAGTTTGTCGATTGCGAGCAGCACCTGCCTGACCTGATATGCCTTGGCCTTGCCTTTGTCGTCCTGGATGTTGATCCGCGGATCGCCCACCCAGGGCGTTTTGAAGATGGCGTGACTGGTGCCCATTTGGCGTGGCTTTCCGAAACATGCCTCGCACACCTTCTTGAGATCGCTGAACCGCACATTGCCTGGTTCGCGCCGCATTTGGTCGAGGATTTTGGTGGAAGACGCCATGGCAAGATGGTATCAATAGTGGAACCACATTTCAACCGGCGGGTGCCTGCAAAGGGATTCCGGTTTCAGGCTTCGCCGCCACTCAGCCGTGCGATACGGTCGCGCAGCTTCCGCACCCACTCGGGGCTCAGGCCGGGGGCGGCAGCCAGCAGGGCGAGCGCCGCCGGCAGCGGACGCGGGGTGCGGACGGTGCGCCAGAATCGGGCCAGGGACACCGATCCGGCGGGACGTTCGAGATGTATCAGGCTGTCGCCGGCGCTAATCGCGCCCGGTTCGAGCACCCGGTAGTGCCAGCCGGTGCAGCCGTGTGCGGCGATATGGGCCGCGACGCCTTCGCAGCCGGTGCGCCAGTCGATTTTCCAGCAGGGTGTGCGCGGCTGGGTCACCTGGAGGCGCGCCGCGCCGAGCAGAAAGATGTCGCCGATGCAGACCGTGTCTTCGGTCAGGCCCCGCGTGGTGATGTTCTCGCCCAGGCCGCCGGGCGACAGGTTGCGCGCGGCCGGAAATGCCGTCTGCAAGCGGGCGTAGTGCTCGGCGGGAAAAAGGTGCAAGGCCTTGTCGGGCCCGCCGTGCGCCTCCAGGTCGGCGTGGGCATCGCCCGCCAGACCCTCGGCGCCCAGGCAAACCGCCCCGCTGGCGGCGGTCTTGACGATGGCGCTGGAACGGCTGTTGTCGGGAAGCGCGGCGACCGCGCCGACAAATACCGCATCGACGGTGCAGGGGGGGAGCAGTTCAGGGGCGGCCATGTGATGTCTGGCTAGAGCTTGATCTCGCTCAGGTCGTGACTCAGCTTTTCCAGCGCAGCTTCAGTGTCGGCGGCATCCATCCGGTAACGGTCAAGGAAGTCGCCGGCCACGTCGCGCCAATGCGCCGCGCCCCGGCGCACGACTGCCAGCAAATCTGCCGTCCCACCAGCGCCGACTTTTCCCATATCAAATGCAGCCAGTGCGGGAAACAGCTCCTTGCGCATGCCGTCGAAGTTGGCGAACCAGAAATGCAGCTGCGGCCAGGCGGCCTGCTCGATCAGCGTGGGCAGGGTGACCAGACAATCGGCAAGATTGTCGCGCACGGCGCGGGCGAGAATTTCCGGGCGACGTTTTTCAAAACCCGCCAGCATCTTTTCCCAGTCGGGGCCGAGCAGGCCGCCGGCGGCGTGTTCGCCGCGTTCGTGCAGGATCAGGCTGGCGGTTTCGGCGTCGGTCATGCGTTCGAGCGCCGTTTGCGGATCATCCGCATAACCGTGGAGGGCAAGCGCCCGCGCCAGTGCGCCCGGCGTTTTCTTCATGCTCCAGCCTTCGGCCTTTTCCCACAACCACTGGCGCAGGGCCTCCCGCCGCACGATGACGACGCCATTTTGCAGGGCGGCCGGAATGGCGGTCAGATCGCGCGCGTATTCGCGCTCGCAGACCAGCACCGTCAACCCATCCGTTGCCTCGCGATACGCCAGTTGCCCGAGGAAGAAATGCGGTTTGCCGAAACGCCCGATCCCGGCGCCATAGACGAGGCCATGAGCCGCGAGCCGCTGGTTGATGGCGACACTGGCGAATGGGTCAAATTCCTCGTCGCTGACCGGCAGCGGCGCAAAGCGGTCTTCCGCAAGGGTTTCCCAGAGCGCTTCGCGCGCGGTAAGCCAGGCGCCGACATCGCCGCGCGCCAGCGTCTCACCCAGGGGAATGCCCTGCTCCCAGCGGTAGAACTCGCGCATTTCGAGCAGATAGGTGCACAGCGACATCTCGCGCGCATGGCGGGCGTCGGCGATGGCGCAGTTGCGTTGGACGATGGCAACCAGTTGCGCCAGGTCAATGTTCATGATTTCGGCGTATTGGGCAGGCGGCGCTTGCGCCCCTGCCAGTGGGCGACGCCCTGCACGATGCGCGAAAACGGCAGGGCCTCGAAATTTTCATATTCGGCCTGGGCCAGCCGCACCAGTTTCAGGACATCGGGCGCGGCGGCTGCGGGGTCGAGCAGATCACGCAAGCCGATCAGCCCGCCGCATTGCACCTTCATGGTCATGGCATGCGGCAGGATGCGCTGGGCATCCTTGACCTTGAGCGCGAAAGCGGAGTTCTTCCGCAGCAAGCTGAGCAACTGACCGCACGCCGCCCGTGCCAGGGGGGCGCGGCAGGCCACGACCTCGCGCTCGGCCAGCGACAGCCGCTGCGCCGCCTCGCACACCGCTGCCTGCATCAGCAGCGCCCGATCGAAGACACAAGGCAACTGATTGATCTGATCGCGGGCGATGCGGTAGCTAGTTTCGTCCATCGCGATAAAGCACGGTTAGCGTGAAATACAGCGTTTGCGCCGGGCCGCCCCAAGCAAACGCGGCACGCGGCGCCAGCCGCAACCCGCTCCGCCGCATGATCGGAGCGCCCCGTGATATGCGAGCGCAGCGAGCCGTCAAGAACCCCCCGCGAGGGGGGCGAAGGGAGGCGGGCGTTTTCATGGTGCGGGGGCGTAGCTCACGCATCATGAAAGTTAACTTTCTTCACCGGTGCGCGGATCGGCTTCGCGGACGGTGCGCAGCGCCTCTTCGGCCTGCAGTTCATTTTCGCCAAAAATGATCTTGACCTGGCAGTCCGCCAGGTCGACTGTCTTGCGCAGGCGCTTGGCTTCGTCCGAGGCGTCCTTGAACACGGGAAATTCGGCGAGTTTTTCGAGTTGCTTGATCGGCCCGATTTGGCTGACACGATAGATGTAGTAAGGCATGTGGCTCCTGTTAGACGTAAAACTTGGCGGCCTTGCGGCGGCCCGGTTTGGATTTCTGGATGATCACGCCCTTGATGACCGACAGGTCGGGAATGTTCGCCGTTGCGTAATTGGGGTTCAGGGGCTGCAATTTCCAGTCCCCCGCGCTGCCGACCAGTTGGCGGAAAATCCACTCGTCGTCCAGCCTGGCCATGACGTAGGAACCGTCGGTCGCCAGGCCTTCCGGCTCGATGACGATGATGTCGCCGTCGACGAATTCAGGCTCCATGCTGTCGCCGAGCACCATGAGCGCGAAGGATTCGCCGGCGCTACAGCCTTCCAGCGCGGCGTCGGTGGCGGGAGCTGAAGCGGGGAGGCCGGCGGGCACGACCGGGATGGGGAAGGGTTTTTTTTCGTTCATTTCAGTCACCAAGCCAACGAACCAGATAATAGAGGCGGAAGCCTTCCGAAGAACGCGAGGGACCCACGACCTCGGCGGCATGCAGATTATGCACCGGCAGCGCGCGTGCCAGCGCGACCTCGGCCGATGCCACCACCTCGACGCAATTTTCGGCGAAGCGCTGGCGTTTGCCGCGCGTCGCCTGCACCAGCGCGAAGTGCTGCTGCACCAGATGCGGCGCCTCCGCATCAAGATAAACGCCACCTTTCATGCCACACCTCGCAAGATTTTAATGTTCTCGATGATCGGGGCAAACAGCGGTTCCAGATGGCGGCGCATCAGCGGTCCGACCGCCGTGGTGCGCGTAAGGATCGGCGCGGCGACGTCGGCGTTCAATTGCGCCAGCGCCGCCAGCGCGGCCAGTAAGTCGGCCGCCGCCGGAATCCCGTCCGGGTCCGCAACATCACGTCCAGCGCGGAAATACTCGCCCAGCAAATTGAGCAGCAGATAGGCGGTTTCGTGGGTGAGCGGTTTTTCGAGCACCAGTTCGGCCGCCTGGAGATAGGCCTGCCCGGCCCCGCTGAAACAACGGGCCAGCAGTCGCAACGCGGGCGTGTCCTGCACCAGTTCAGTCGGCCAATCGCGCGGCGGCTCGTCCGGCAAGCTATCCGGCATATGTTCAAGAAAGCCGACCAGATAGTGCGGGCGGCGGCGGGCCTTGCGCCACAACTGCTCGCGCGCCGCCGGTTCGATCAACCCCGCCGCCAGCACCGCGCGCACGGTGTTCATGGCGGCGACCGGGTCTTCCTCGAAGGGCAGATGTTCGACCAGGTAAGCGACGAGCTCCCGGCCCATCGCGCCGGCGCGCACCGCCGGAGCGGCCAGCATGACGCGGGCAACTTCCATGGTCGGCAGCGCCCACCAGGCGCGGCGCGCCAGTTCGTCGGTGAGGGCAGGCGCATAGGCCACCGACAGCACCGCTTCCGGCTCGCCGAGCTTCAAGAGAACCTCAAGACTTTTTGGACTGGCATGGCCCATGCGCGTCCAGCGCCGCAGATGCACCGGGTAACCGCCGGGCGAACCCAGCGCATGGCCGCCCAGCAGTTCGCGCACGCGCATGAAGTAGCGCTCGGCGCGTCCGACCGGATTCAGCAGAATGCGCGCCTCGCCGCGCCCGGTCAGCCCGTGGAGCACGCGCGCCCCTTCGTCGATCCGCACCGCCAGCAGATCGCCCGCCAGCAGCACATTGAGGCGCAGGGCGTCTTCGGGCGTCAGTTCCGGGCTGCTAGAATTCATCGGCCCGATGATACATCGCGGGCCATTGACCCACCCCGCCCCTGGCGGGGACACCACGCAAGGAGATCGTCACATGAAAACAGTTCATCGCACCGCCTGGCTCGCCATTGCCATTGCCGCTGCCGTCTTCCTTCTCGCCGGTTGCGCCAGCAGCCAGTCCGGTTCCAGCTACGCGCGCGAACAGACGCGCGGCGAAATGCATGTTCGCCTCGGCGTCGTCGAGAGCGTGCGCCAGGTCACCATCGAGGGCAGCAAGTCGCCGACCGGCGTGCTGGCCGGCGGCGTCATCGGCGGCATTGCCGGCAGCAACATCGGCGGCGGTCGCGGCGCGACGGTGGGCACGGTGATCGGCGCGGTTGCCGGCGGCCTCGCCGGCCAGGCCATCGAGGAAAGCGTGACCAGGAAGAATGGTCTGGAAATCACCATCAGGCTCGATGACGGCCAGATGATCGCCGTCACCCAGGAAGCCGACGAGCAGTTCTATCCCGGCGACCGCGTCCGCGTGCTCTCCGGTCGCGGCGCGACGCGCGTTACCCGCTGATTGCCGGACGGCCGGATTGGAAGCCTTTCTCATCTCCACGGGGATCGTCGCGCTCGCCGAAGTGGGCGACAAGACGCAACTGCTGGCTTTCATCCTGGCCGCCAAGTTTCGCAAGCCGCTGCCAATTGTCCTCGGCATTTTTGTCGCGACGGTGGCGAACCACGCCCTGGCCGGCGCGCTGGGAACCTGGCTCACCACGCTCGCCGGCCCGGAAACCCTGCGCTGGGTGCTGGGTGTCTCTTTCATCGGCATGGCTATCTGGACGCTGATTCCCGACAAGTTCGACGAGAAGGACGCCAAGTTGACGCACTTTGGCGTCTTCGGCACGACGCTGATCGCCTTCTTCCTGGCCGAGATGGGCGACAAGACCCAGGTCGCGACGGTTGCCCTGGCTGCCCAGTATCAGGCCTTCTTCGCCGTGGTCGCGGGAACCACCGTGGGCATGATGATCGCCAATGTTCCGGCGGTGCTGCTGGGCGACCGGATCGCCCACCGGATGCCGGTGCGCCTGGTGCATGCCATCGCCGCCGCGATTTTTGCAATCCTTGGCATCGCCACCCTGCTGGGCGCGGGCGAGAGCCTCGGTTTTTGATCAAACATGCACCAACATAACCTCTCCGCCTGGTCGCACAACCACGTCTTTGACGCAGGCAACCCCGCCGCAGAGCGCGGCACGCGCGCCGTCATGTGGATCACCCTGGTGATGATGGTGATTGAAATCACCGCCGGCTGGTGGTTCAACTCGATGGCGCTGCTGGCCGATGGCTGGCACATGAGCTCGCATGCCGTGGCCATCGGCGTCAGCGCCTTCGCCTACGCGGCGGCCCGCCGCCATGCCAGCGACCCGCGCTTTGCCTTCGGCACCTGGAAGATCGAAGTGCTGGGCGGCTTTGCCAGCGCGATTTTTCTGCTGGGCGTGGCGGCGGTGATGGTGTTTGCCTCGGTCGAGCGGATTCTTGCGCCGCAGCCGATCCAGTATCAGGAGGCGCTGGCCATCGCCGTGGTGGGCCTTGTCGTCAATGTCGTCTGCGCGGTGATTCTCGGCAGGTCGCACGATCATCACCCTGACGATCACCACGGACACGGCCACGCGCACGGCCACGACCTCAACCTGAAGGCCGCCTATTTCCATGTCATCGCCGATGCCCTGACCTCCGTGCTGGCGATTGTCGCGCTGGCCGGCGGCTGGCTGTATGGCTGGGCCTGGCTCGACCCGGCGATGGGCATTGTCGGCGCCGTGCTGGTGGCCAGCTGGGCGAGGAATCTGCTCACCGAGACCGGCCGCGTGCTGCTCGACCGCGAGATGGATCATCCGGTGGTGCAGGAGATTCGCGAGGCGGTTGAAACCGGCCCGGAGGCCGGCGATACGCGGATCGCGGATCTGCATGTCTGGCGCGTCGGCAAGCGCACCTACTCGTGTGCGCTCACCTTGGTCACCCACGACCCGGCATTAACGCCAAAGCAGGTGCATGAACAACTGGCCCAGCATGAAGAGATCGTGCACGCCACGATCGAGATCCATCTGTGCCCGGGTTGATTCAGTTCAACTGGATGCGCCGACCCCAGGGCACCGGCGCCTTGCCTTTCACCAACCACAGCACGGGATAACTGGGCGGCTCCTTGGGAAATTCGCCTTCCGCGTCGGTGAAATAGACCAGCGAGTCCGGCTGCTGGCCGCTGCGTTCGATCCACTCAAACACCGGCGTAAAGGACGTCCCACCGCCCCCGGCAAATTGGCGGGGCAGGCGCAATTCGTCCCAGGGTTCGAACACCCAGGGGGCGTCCGCCGCCAAGGCGGTGTCGCAGGCAAACAGCGTGATGCGCACCGGCATGGTGCCCTTGAGCGCGTTCATCTCGCCCAGAAAGCTGGCCAGGTCAGCCGCGCTCACCGAGCCCGAAACGTCGATGGCGACATGAATGTCGCCGGAGTGGCTGCGCAGGCTGGGCCAGATCACCTCGCCTTCACGGCGCGAGGGCCGCAGCCAGGTGTAGTCATCGCGCCCCACCTGCGTCAGGTATTGCGCCAGCAGCGCCCGCCACGACACCTGCGCCGCCAGCGCACTTTCGGTCAAACGCGCGAGCTGCCCGGATAGCTTGCCGGCCTCGCGGGCGCGTTGCGCAGCGGCGGCCAGATGGCGTTGCCATTGCTGCTGCAACTGTTCCTTTTCTTTCGCGGTGAGCGGCGGCGGCGGCGGGCCATCTTCATCACCCGCCGTACTGCCAGCGCCGACTTTCTCCGGCGAACTACCGCCCGCATCGGGGTCGATCTCCTCGGACGGCGCCGTCCCGCCGTCTTCCTTATTGTCGCTGCCCCCCTTGCCCTGCGCTTCCGACTGCTGTTCGCCCTGCCCGCCACCCTCGCCGCCCTCGTCGCTGTCCCAGACATGGTCATCGAGCATTTCGCTGTCGAGATCGTCGTCGATGCAGGGATAGATTTCCTCGGCAGCCATGCCGCGATAGAGGTCAAGCGCCTGCGCGCCGGGCGGCGGTTTGAGGCCCTCGTCAAGCAGCAGCGGATTGATCGCAAAATCGCAGGCCAGATCCCACTTGCGCTGCACGCGATGGCCGCGCCGCGCGAAGTGGCCGAGCGCGCAATGCAGCGCCTCGTGGGCCAGCGCGAACTGCACCTCGGCGGAAGTCAGGTTCTCGATCCAGTTCGGGTTGTAGTAAAGCGCGCGGGCGTCGGTCGCCGTAGTGCGGCACCAGGCGCCAGCGGGCTTCAGGGGCAGGCGCAGCACCAGCGCGCCGAGGAAGGGCTTGTCGAGAATCAGCCGGGTTCTGGCCGCGGCCAGCTTTCCTTCGGCAGCCAGGGAAAGGGGGGCGCCGCCCTCACTCATACAGCATCAGGTCGGCCACGGCATTCGCCCAGCCGGAAAATTGCGGCACGGCAAACAAGGCCTGGCCGATGCCGCGATGCATGTCGGACACCAGCATCACGCCCATTTCGCGTTGGGGAAATTTCTGCGCGTAGTCGAGGATGTTGCCCCAAACGGCCTTGGCGTCCGGCGCGTCCTTGACCCGCAACGCACGGCCCGCCAGCGCGGCGGCGACGGCGTATTGCAGGTCGATCTCGGTCGGCGCGGCCACGTCCTGACCAGCGCAAATGGCCGCCAGGTCGGGCAGTCGGTCGAGGCTGTCGATGAAGGCGGCGCACTCGATTCCCGCCGCATGGCCGACGCAGGCCGCCAGCGCACCGGCCAGCAGTTCGGGATGGTCGCCAAACTTTTGCAAGGCGCGGTGGGCAAATTCCCACGAACGCGGGCTGGGGAAAGCCAGCTCGCCGCCGGCGTTCTTCGCCGGGTCGAAGTCGAAAAGCAGTTCGGGCTTGAAGCGCAAAAAGGCAATCAGCCCCTCGTCAATGCCGTTGGCGTAGGCCCAGGCCGCCCAGTCATCGAGATGGGCATCCACCGCGTAGTGGGAAAATCGGTTGGCCAGCGGCGCCGGCATTGCATAGGTGACGCCGCGGTCGCCCTGGCGATTGCCGGCGGCGAAAATCGCCCAGCCATCGGGCACCCGGTAATCGCCGAGTCGCCGGTCGAGAATCAGTTGGTAGGCGGCGGCCGACACGGCGGGCGGGGCCGAGGTGATCTCGTCGAGGAAGAGCACGCCCGCCGGCCCGTGGCGCACGGCATCGGGCAGCATAGTCGGCGTCGCCCATTCGACATGGTCGCCGACGCGAAAGGGAATGCCGCGCAGATCGGAAGGTTCCATCTGCGACAGGCGGATATCGACTACCGGCACCTGGTGACGCGCAGCCACCTGGGCGACGATCTGCGACTTGCCGACCCCCGGCGGCCCCCACAGCATCACGGGGGTATGGTGGCCGGCGGCCGTGCTCTGAAATTCACGGTCGAGAATGAAGGAGAGTTGGGCGGGACGCATAAATAGGATTCGGGATCAGAATGACTCGTAGTGCAGTTGTGCGGCAGGCAGACCGGCGGCCGTCAGCGCCGTGCAGGCCGCGGAGACAAAGTCGGCGGGGCCGGCGACATAGACCTCGCGACAGGCGAAACCCGCTTCGGCCCGCAGGCGCTGTACGGCTGCGACGCCGGCCGCTGGCAGGTCGTTCGCCCGCAGCGTGACGAAACTGAAGGTGTCGAGCGCGTCAGCCCAGGCGCGGCACTGGTTTTCCAGATAATGGCCGTTGTCGCGCGTCGCCGCCCAGATCAGTTGCAGGGCCACCGGCACGTCCGCGGCGACGGCGCTCTCGATCAGGCTCTTCGCCGGCGCGAAACCGGAGTCGCAGACGACAAACGCAATGTCGTTGGTCACGTCCTTTTGCAGCACGAAATCGCCAAACGGGCCGAACAGGCTGACCGGCTCGTCGACCTTGAGCGCATCGGCAAACAGGCGGCGCGCAAATTCGTCATCCGGGTTATTGCAAATGTGGAACAGCAGGTTGCGGTCGTCGCAGGGACAGGAGGCAATCGGGTAATCGCCGCGGAAGTTGGCGGTGGAACCCGACACGCTCAAGGAGACGCGCTGACCGGCCAGAAAACGCAAGCGGCTGCTGCGCGGCGTTTGCAGGTGCAACAGAATGATATCGGGCGCCAGCGGGGTGATTTTCTTGACCTTGGCAACAATCTCCTGCTCGGGAATGTCGGCCGGCAGCTTCGCTTCGAGCATCTCGATTTCGAGATCGGTGATCGCCGTGTGCGAGCAAAGCAGCGCATGCCCCTGAGCGCGCTCGCTGGCCGACAACGGATAGTCGGTGTGGTTCACCTGCTGCACCCGTCCCGCAACGATGCGCGCCTTGCACAGGCCGCAATTACCGTTGCGGCAGCCGTAGGACGGCGCCAGCCCGGCGCGCAGCGCCGCTTCGAGGACTGTCTCGTTGCCTTCGACGAAAAATTCATGGCCCGAAGGCTTGACCTTCACATGCGCGGTCATGACGCGGAGCACATCATCAAGCACCTCCAGGGTATCCGCGGGTTCCTCGCTGCCCAGCACGCCGGCCAGCCCCGCGTCGAGAAACTCGGCCAATGCGGCGAGTTGTTCAGAGGGTGAGGCAGCGCGCAGCATCTCGATGCGCTCCTGCAGTGCCTCGATAAGGTCGTGATAATGGGCTAGATGGCGCCGCACTTCGGCCAGCTCCTCGCTCTGCGCCGCCAGTCGCTGCGCCAGCACTTCCTGGTTGGGCAGCACGCGCTCGCGGATGCGCCGGCCGAAGGCTTCCTCGCGAATCTTGACGGTCCGCTCGAAAGCGCCGGAATCCTCCAACTGCAGATCGGGGAAGACCTTCAGCAAATCCGTGGTCGTCACCATGCCGTCCTGCGAAGGCAAGGCGCCGCTGGCGATATGTTTTTGCATCTCGGCGCGCGTCACACCCGTCAAATGCGCCGCGCGGGAAACCGTCAGCAAATGCGACATGGAACCCATCCCCCGATTCGTTGTTTGTTCTCGCCAGAATCATACCCAATCAGGGCAAACAGTGCGTATGTAACGATCTCTACTGTATAGTTGATTATTCTACTAAAATAGTTGTTGCAATACTTATAACACTTATGTAAAGTTCTCTACATGATCCAACTCGTCGAATGGCTCGTCCTCGTCACCACGCTGCCCACGCGCAATGCCGCGGCACGCATGCGCCTGTGGCGCGCCATCAAGGCGCTCGGCTGTGCCGCCTTGCGCGATGGCGTCTATCTGCTGCCGGCACGCGATGAAACCGGCGCGGCACTGCGCGCCCTGGCGGACGAGGTGCGCGCGAGCGAAGGCAGCGCCGAGGTGTTGTATGTAGCGGCCGATGGGGCACAGGACGAAGCCTTCCGCCAGCTATTCGATCGCAGTGCCGACTATGGCGCACTGATTGCAGATACGCGGTCGGCCAGCGCGGATGAAAAAACCCTGCGGCGGTTGACGCGTGAACTGGCGGCGCTGGAGGCCGCCGATTACTTCCCGGATACGGCACACCATCAGGCGCAACAAGCCCTGGCCGCTTTGGCCAAGCGTCTGTCACCCAACGAGCCGCAAGCCGTCCCCAGCCCCATCCGCCGTCTCGCCAGCGCCGACTTTTCTGGCCGCACCTGGGCGACCCGCAAGAACATCTGGGTGGATCGCATGGCGTCCGCCTGGCTGATCCGCCGCTTCATCGATCCCCAGGCAAATTTTCTCTGGCTCGACACGCCGGCCGACTGTCCGCCGGATGCGCTCGGCTTTGACTTCGACAGCGCCACATTCACCCATGTCGCTCCAACCAGCCATGCGCCCGAACTCGTGAGCTTCGAGGTGCTGGCGGCAAGTTTCGGCCTGGATGCCAATCCGGCCATCGCGAAGATCGGCGCCATCGTCCATTACCTCGATGTCGGCGGCGCGCCGCTGGCCGAAGCATCCGGCATCGAAGCCGTGCTGGCCGGCCTGCGCGTCGGCGCAATTGACGATGACGCGCGACTCACCGCCGCCGGCCGCGTCCTCGACGGCCTGTACACGAACTACCAGCAGCCGGAAGGCTGAGGGCTATTTTCTCTCCGCGATACAAGGAAATACATCATGTCGACAACCCCCATTCACAGCCGGAATCCGCAACCCTATCAGGTGACCCAGGAAGATGTGGCGCTACTGATCAATGCCGGCATGAGTGCGGAGGACCTCCAGCACAGCCAGGCCGTCGCCAAAAAGGCGCTCGAAATCGCCGGGCGCGTGAAGGCAAAGCTCGACATGGAACTGATCGGGCGTGGCGCCCTCTTCCACGACCTCGGCAAGACGCAGACCCATGCCATCGAACACGGCAAGATCGGCGCCGAAATGGGACAGGCGCTCGGGCTGTCAAAGGCGATCACCGACATCATGGAAAAGCACATTCGTGGCGGCCTGACCGCGGCCGAGGCGGCGGAACTCGGCCTGCCGGTCAAGGATTACACCCTCCACAAGCTCGAAGAAAGAATCGTCATCTACGCCGACCGTCTGGTGGACATCATCCACGATGGCATCGTCAAAATTGACAACGAAGCCGAGGCCGAGCAGCGCTTCGAGGACATCCTGAACACCGAAATCAAATACGGCAAAAACGACATCACCCGGGCGCGTTACTTCGGCTATCACCGCGAAATCCAGGGACTGATGGGTAACGCAGCGCAATAACCAGAACAACAACGACAATCACCCCCCCAGCACAAGGAAATCTGCCATGACCGACATCACCAACGCCGTCCCCATCAACGCGGCGGGCGCGGCTAGCGCCGTCCCGCCAACGCCGACTTTGGGCGAAGCCTTCAAATACTGGCTCAAGCTCGGCTTCATCGCCTTCGGCGGCCCGGTCGGGCAGATTTCGATGATGCACAACGAGCTGGTCGAGCGGCGGCGCTGGCTTTCCGAGCATCGCTTCCTGCATGCCCTCAACTACTGCATGCTGCTGCCCGGGCCGGAAGCGATCCAGCTCGCCATCTACATAAGCTGGCTGATGCACGGCGTGAAGGGCGCGGTGATGACCGGCATCCTGTTCTTCATGCCGGCCTTCGTATTGGTCACCGTGCTGGCGGGCGTCTATCTGAGCTACGGCGACGTACCGGCCATGCAGGGGATCTTCTACGGCATCAAGCCCGCCGTGGTCGCCGTGGTGCTGTTCGCGGCCTGGCGCATCGGCAGCAAGGTGCTGAAGAACGAGGTGCTGATGACGATTGCCGCGCTGGCCTTCATCGGCATCTTTTTCTTCAAGATCGGCTTCCCGTGGATCGTGCTCGCCGCCGGCATCCTGGGCGCCATCGGCGGCAAGCTGGTACCGGCCAAGTTCAAGGCGGGCGGCGGGCATGGCGCCGCCGGCAAGGCGGCGCACGGCCCGGCCATCCTCGACGACGACACGCCGCCCCCGGCGCATGCGAAATTCTCCTGGGGCAAGTCCATCATGATGGTCACGATCTTCGTTGCGATCTGGGCGGCTTCCATGCTGGCGCTGCAGGGCATGCCCGTGCTCTTCGACATGGGCGAGTTCTTCACCAAGGCCGCCTTCCTCACCATCGGCGGCGCCTATGCCGTGCTGCCCTACGTCTATCAGGGCGCGGTCGAGCATTTCGGCTGGCTCTCCGGCCCGCAGATGATGGACGGCCTGGCGCTCGGCGAAACGACGCCGGGACCGCTGATCAAGGTCGTCACCTGGATCGGTTATCTCGGCGCCGTCAACCCGGCAAATCCGATCGCCACCGGCATGGCGGGCGCGGCGGTGGCGACCTTCTTCACCTTCCTGCCGTCCTTCCTGTTCATCCTCGCCGGCGGCCCGATCGTCGAGGCGACGCGCGGCGAACTCAAATTCACCGCACCGCTCACCGCGATTACCGCGGCGGTAGTCGGCGTGATCCTCAACCTGGCCACCTTCTTCGCCTGGCACACCTTCTGGCCCGGGGCCGTAGACACCTCGCCCTTCGCCGGGCCCTTCGACATCATTGCGGTAATCATCGCCATCGCGTCGTTTGTCGCCCTGTGGAAATACAAAGTGGATGTCATGAAAACCATCGGCGTCTGCGCCCTGCTCGGCCTCGCGCTTTCCTTTGTCAGGTAAGGAGATAATCATGGAACGCACCATTTCCCCCACCCAACTGCACAGCGAATTCGCCGACAAACTCATTCTCGACGTGCGCCGCGGCAGCGATCTCGCCGCATCCACCGAACAACTGGCCGGCGCGCGCTGGCAAGACCCGGAAAAACTCGCCGACTGGGCGGGCACGCTGCCGACTGACAAAGACATCGTCATCTACTGCGTGCGCGGCGGCTCGGTGTCCAACGGCGTGATTGACGCGTTGCACGCCAAGGGCCTCAAGGCCCGCTTCATCGAAGGCGGCATCGAAGGCTGGAAAGCCGCTGGCGGCAAGGTGGCGGCGAGATAATCATGCTCCTGCCCGGCGGTGTCGCGCCCGAGGCGCGGCGGCTGCTGATCGGCCGCGCGCTGCGGGCCTTCACCGACGGCTATGTCGCCATTCTGCTGCCCGTCTACCTGCTGGCGCTCGGCCTGGGCGTGTGGGACGTCGGGCTGATCAGCACGGCGACGCTGCTCGGCTCGGCGCTGATGACGCTGGCGGTGGGGCAGTGGGGGCACCGTTATCCGCAACGCCAATTGCTGCTCGCCGCCGCCGGGCTGATGTGCTGCACCGGTTTCCTGCTCGCCGGCTTTGGCAGCTTCTGGCCGCTCCTGCTCGTCGCCTTCGTCGGCACGATGAATCCGAGCTCCGGCGATGTCAGCGTCTTTCTGCCGCTGGAGCACGCGCGCCTGGCCGAAACCGCGCATGGCGATGCGCGCACCGCCCTCTTTGCCCGTTACACATTCATCGGCGCCCTCTGCGCCGCGGTCGGCGCGCTCGCCACCGCCATTCCGCACTACCTGACGGAATTCGGCGTGGCGCAACTCGACGCGCTGCGCGCGATGTTCGTTTTCTACGGACTGACCGGCGTGGTGATCTTCTTTCTCTACCGCGCGCTGCCGGATCAGCCGCCGCATGAACAGGCCGCGCCACCGACACCGCTGGGACCGTCGCGCGCCATCGTCGTCCGCCTCGCCGCGCTGTTTTCGCTCGACGCCTTCGCCGGCGGCCTGCTGGTGAATACGCTGCTCGCGCTGTGGCTGTTCGAGCGCTTCGAAATGTCGCTTGCCGCCGCGGGCAATTTCTTCTTCTGGGCCGGGCTGCTGTCGGCCGGTTCGCAACTCGCCGCGCCCTGGGTGGCACGCCGCATCGGCCTGATCAACACGATGGTGTTCACCCACGTTCCGTCCAGCATCTGCCTGATCCTCGCCGCGTTCGCCGACAGCCTGCCCCTTGCGCTGGGCCTGCTGTTCATGCGCAGCGCGCTGTCGCAGATGGACGTGCCGACGCGCTCGGCCTTCGTCATGGCCGTCGTCACGCCGGCCGAACGCGCCGCCGCCGCGAGCTTCAC
>JAUSBB010000123.1 GCA_030652245.1 Rhodocyclaceae bacterium
CGGCATCGATCTCACCGCCGCCGCCCTCGAATATCACGCCAGCCCCACCCCGGGGAAAATCTCCGTCACGCCGACCAAGGGCCTGACCAACCAGCGCGACCTGGCGCTGGCCTATTCGCCGGGTGTCGCAATCGCCTGTAATGCCATCGTCGCCAATCCGCTGGAAGCCAGCCGCCTGACCTCCCGCGCCAATCTGGTGGGTGTCATCACCAATGGCACGGCCGTGCTGGGGCTGGGCAACATCGGGCCGCTCGCCGCAAAGCCGGTGATGGAGGGCAAGGCGGTGCTGTTCAAGAAGTTTGCCGGCATCGACGTCTTCGATATCGAACTGGACGAGCCCGATGCCGACAAACTGATCGACATCATCGCGGCGATGGAGCCGACCTTCGGCGGCATCAATCTGGAAGACATCAAGGCGCCCGAATGCTTCTATATCGAGGCCAAACTGCGCGAGCGCATGCGCATTCCCGTCTTTCACGACGACCAGCATGGCACAGCCATCGTCGTCGGCGCGGCGATTCTCAATGGCCTCAAGCTGGTCGGCAAGAAGATCGAGGCGGTGAAGCTCGTCACCTCGGGTGCTGGCGCCGCCGCGCTGGCCTGTCTCGACCTGCTGGTGAATCTTGGCGTGCGCGTCGAGAACATCTGGGTCACCGACATCCAGGGCGTAGTGTATGAAGGCCGTGTCGCGGACATGGACCCGATCAAGGCGCGTTATGCCAAAGCCACTGCCGCGCGCACACTGGGCGAGGTGATCGCCGACGCCGACATTTTTCTCGGCCTGTCGGCCGGCGGCGTGCTCAAGCCGGAGATGGCGGCGCGGATGGCGCCCCGGCCGCTGATCCTGGCGCTGGCCAACCCGACGCCGGAAATCCTGCCCGAAGAGGTCAAGGCGGTGCGTGATGACGCCATCATCGCCACCGGGCGTTCGGACTACCCGAACCAGGTCAACAACGTGCTGTGCTTTCCCTTCATCTTCCGTGGCGCGCTCGATGCGGGCGCCTCCACCATCACCGAACAGATGAAGCAGGCCGCCGTGCGCGCCATTGCCGAACTGGCGCAGGCCGAAACCTCCGACGTGGTGGCGCTGGCCTACGGCGGCGAGGCGCCCGCCTTCGGCCCGGAATACCTGATTCCCAAGCCCTTCGACCCGCGCCTGATCGTCAAGATCGCGCCGGCCGTGGCGCAGGCGGCCGCCGATTCCGGCGTCGCCAGCCGTCCCATCGCCGACCTGGCGGCCTATCGCGAACGGCTCAACAACTTCGTTTACCACTCCGGCTTTGTCATGAAACCGGTGTTCGCCGCCGCCAAAGAGGCGCCGCGCCGCGTGATTTACTGCGAGGGAGAGGATGAACGGGTGCTGCGCGCCGTGCAGGCGGTCATTGACGAAGGGCTCGCCCATCCCGTGGTGATCGGCCGGCCGGAAGTGATCGAGCACCGGCTGCTGCGCGCCGGACTGCGCATCCGCGCCGGCGTCGACTTCGCGGTCGTCAACCCGCTCTCCGACCCGCGCTACCGCGACCTGTGGATGGCCTATCACCAACTGATGGGCCGCCAGGGCATCACGCCCGAGATGGCCAAGCAGGCGCTGCGCTCCGACCCCACGCTGATCGGCGCCATGCTGCTTAAGCGCGGCGAAGTGGACGCCATGCTGTGCGGCACCGTCGGCCGCCACGCCCAGCACCTGCGCCATGTGCAGGACGTCATCGGCCTGAAAGCCGGCGCGCGCTGCTTCGCGGCGATGAATCTGCTGCTCTTGCCGCGCCATACCCTGTTCATCTGCGACACCTACGTCAACGCCGACCCCGACCCCGAACTGCTCGCCGACCTGACGCTGCTGGCCGCCGAGGAAGTGCGCCGCTTCGGCGTCGTGCCCAAGGTGGCGCTCCTGTCGCACTCCAACTTCGGCAGCGTGCGCTCGGCATCGGCGGACAAGATGAGCCGCGCGCTGGAAATCATCACCGCGCGCGCGCCCGACCTGGAAGTCGATGGCGAGATGCACGGCGACACCGCGCTGAACGAGGCCATCCGCACCAGCCTCTACACCGGTTGCCGCCTCACGGGCGAAGCCAACCTGCTCATCATGCCCAACGTCGATGCCGCCAACATCGCCTTCAATTTGCTGAAGGAAACCAATGGCGAAGGCATCACCGTTGGCCCGATCCTGCTCGGCGCCGCCCAGCCCGTGCACATCCTCACCGCCACCGCCACCGTGCGGCGGCTGGTCAATATGACGGCGTTGGCAGTGGTGGACGCGAACCATTTAGCCCCCCCCTCCCATCCTCCCCCCGCGGGGAGGTGACTGTTGCTCGCTGCGCTCGTCTGTTACGGGGAGCGCCCGTTCATGCTGGAGAGCGGGTTGCGCCTGGCGGCGCGTGCCGCCTTGCCTTGGGGCGGCCCGGCGGCAAGGCTACATGGCGTGGTGATTAGATCAGCGGCAGCGCCGCGCCTAGGCGCTTGAGTTCGTTGCGGGTGTTCTGCCAGTCGGGGTGGAGCCGCGCCACGACATTCCAGAAGCGCGGGCTGTGATTCATCTCGACGAGATGCGCTGCTTCGTGGGCGATGACATAGTCGATCAGTCGGGGCGGCAGGTGGATCAGGCGCCAGTTGAGGCGGATGCCGGTTCTGGCGCTGCAACTGCCCCAGCGGGTGCGCGCCGAAGAGAGCGCCAGCGGCGGCAGCGGGCGATTGACCTGCAGGACGGTTGTCGCGAGTCTGGGCTGGAAGTGTTCCAGCGCCCGGCGCTGCAATGCGCGGCGGGCCAGCAGCGCCAAGTTGGCCGACGGCCGCGCCGCCAGCCACAATTCATCCGCTTGCCAGAATCCCCGGTTGTTGCCGGCGGTTACCCGCACCCGGACTTCTTCGCCCAAGAGCGGCACTCGCGCGCCTTCGTGAATGGGCAGATGGCGTAGTGTGGTGCGGCTGGCAAATTCATCGAGTTTTTTCAGCACCCAGTCGCCGTGGCTATGGATGAAGGCTTCGATGTCGCCCAGCGGCACGGCGCGCGGGGAACCCACGGCGAGGCCGCGCTCGTCGATCTTCAGCGCCAGTCGGCGGCGATCGCGACGCAGGGTGTAACTGACGATGCGGCCGGACAGGATGAGGTGATGAACCTTGTTCGTCGCACCATCAAACAATGACGGCAGGCGGAACAGTTCGAGTTGCTTGATCAGTTCGAACATCAGGCCAGCGCAAACAGGTCGCCGCAAACAGGCTCCGGCCGCATGGCAGCCAAAGCGCGGCCGAGAACCTGTTCGATGATGGCGGGCGGCTGCTCGATCAGTCGCCAGTGGCAGCGCAGCACATCGCCGTCGTGTTTCGCCCAGTCGCCGCGTTTGCCGAAAGCCAAGACCACCCGAGCCGGGCGCCGTCCCGCCAGCGCCGACTTTTGGCGCGTCGGCGTGACGTCCAAACCTTCCGACAGCGCCGACTTTTGAAAGATGCGCAACGCCTCGTCGCGCAGCCAGCTTTCCGCCGCATCGCGCATCTGGCGGGGTGTCGCCGCCGGCGGCAAGGGCAGGTGCAACTCCTTGCCGATAAGGGTCGGCATGCGGTGCGCCGTGTCGAGCGTCAGTGTCAGAGTCGCGCCGAGATAGACGATGCTACTCCCCGCGCCCCACGGCACGTCCCTGTCGGGGGTGGCGGCTTCAAGCCGTAGCGCCAGTTGTGGCTTCCTTGCGCTCATGTGGGTAACGCTCCGGGCTGATGCGGCGCATTTCGGCCTCGATCCAGTTTTCGGCGGCGGTGCTGATTTCTTCGGCGGTCTTGCCGGTCGGGTCGATGGCCGGGCCGATGCTGATGGTTACCGTGCCGGGCCTTTTCAGGAAGCTGTGGCGAGCCCACAGCTCGCCGGCATTCTGGGCGACTGGCACCACCAGCGCGCCGGCGCGCACGGCCAGATGGGCGCCGCCGATCTTGTAGCGCTTCTTGTGGCCAGGCGCGACGCGCGTGCCTTCGGGAAAGATCACCACGGTATAACCCTCGGCGAGTCGCGCACGGCCGCGCTCGGCCACCTGGTTCAAGGCTGCCTTGCCGGCGCCCCGGTCGATGCCGACGAAGGGCATCAGCATCAGCCCCAGGCCGAAGAAGGGCAGCCAGTGCAGTTCTTTTTTGTAGACAAACGAGGTCAGGGGGAACAGCAGTTGCAGGGCAAAGGTTTCCCACGTCGATTGATGTTTGCAAAACACCACGCAAGGCGTCGCCGGAATGTTTTCCGCCCCCAGCACGCGCTGCTCGATCCGCAACAGATGGCGCACCATCCACATCACCAGCCGTATCCAGGGCATGACAAACAGCCGGCGGCTTTTCATGGGCAACCAGAACACCAGCAGCAGCGCCATGACGGCGAGCGGCATGCTGATGACCATGAAAAGCATGAACAGGAGGGAGCGGATGAAAGTCATGGCGTGAGACTTTTTACCGCGGCGGCGAGGTCGGCAAAAATTTGCGTGCCGGCGGGCAGGGCCGGATCGAGCTTGGTTTTCTTGCCCTTGCCGGTCAGCACCAGCAGGGGTTGTGCGCCGACGCTGGCGGCGGCCTGGAGATCGCGCAACGAGTCGCCCACGGCCGGGACGCCGGCCAGGTCGATGTTGTAGCGCGCGGCGATTTCCTTGAACATGCCGGGCTGGGGCTTGCGGCAGGCGCAGTTGTCGGCGTTGGTGTGCGGGCAGAAGAAAATCGCGTCGATGCTGCCGCCGACATGGGAAGCCGCCTTGATCATCTTGTCGTGGATGGCGTTGATCGTGTCCATGCCGAACAGCCCACGGCCGATGCCCGACTGGTTGGTGGCGACCACCACCCGATAGCCCCACTGGTTGAGCCGTGCGATGGCTTCCAGACTGCCGGGCAGCGGAATCCACTCCTCCGGCGACTTGATGTACAGGTCGGAGTCCTTGTTGATGACGCCGTCACGGTCGAGGATGATGAGTTTCATGAGCTCAGTTTCGAAAGATCGGCAACCTGGTTCATTGCCTGGTGCAAGATGGCGAGCAAACCGAGGCGGTTGGTGCGCAGCGCGGCATCCTCGGCATTCACCATCACCTGGTCGAAGAAGGCGTCCACCGGCGCCTTGAGCGCGGCCAGCGCTTGCAGTGACGCGGTGTAGTCGCCAGCGGCGAATGCCGCGTCGGCCCTGGGCTTGATGGCGGCAAGCGCGGCATGCAATGCAACTTCGGCCGGTTCCTTGAGCAGGGCGGCGTCGACTTGCGCCACCACCGTGACTTCCGACTTCTTGAGGATGTTGCCGACGCGCTTGTTGGCAGCCGCGAGACTGGTCGCTTCGGGCAGGGCGGCGAAGGCGCGCACGGCGGCGAGGCGCTTCGGGATGTCGCCGAGCGTTTGCGGGCGCAGGCTCACCACGGCATCGACTTCGAGCGCCGAGTAGCCCTGCTCGCGCAGGCTGCCGGCGAGGCGTTCGTAAATGAACGCGGCGAGTTGCGCGACGACCTTTTCATCGGTGAGTTGCGCGGTCTGGAACAGCCAGGAGAGATCGAGCGGCAAGTCGCGTTCGCTCAGCATGCGGATGACGCCGAGCGCATGGCGCCGGAGCGCGAAGGGGTCCTTGTCGCCGGTGGGCAGCTGGCCGATGCCGAACATGCCGGCCAGAGTCTCCAGTTTGTCGGCGAGCGCGACGCAGAGACCGACCGGATTCTTCGGCAGGTCGTCGCCGGCGAAGCGCGGCTTGTAGTGATCCTCGATGGCATCGGCGATCTCGGCCGGCAGGCCGTCGTGCAGGGCGTAGTAGCGGCCCATGATGCCCTGCAGTTCGGGGAACTCGCCGACCATGTCGGTGAGCAGGTCGGCCTTGGAGAGCAGCGCGGCCTGGTCGGCCTGACGCGCGAGGGCTTCGCCACCAAGTTGCTGGCCGATGGCGCTGGCGATGGCAGCCACTCGCTGGGCGCGTTCGCCCTGCGTGCCGAGCTTGTTGTGATAGACGACCTTGGCCAACCCCGGAATGCGGTCGGCCAGCGACTTCTTGCGGTCCTGGTCGAAGAAAAACTTGGCGTCCGCGAGGCGTGGGCGCACCACGCGCTCGTTGCCGCCGATCACCGCGCTGGCATCGGCCGGGCGGATGTTGCTGACGACGAGGAACTTGTTCGTCAGCTTGCCATCCTTGAGCAGCGGGAAGTACTTCTGGTTGGCCTTCATCGTCAGGATCAGGCATTCCTGCGGCACAGCCAGAAATTCTTTTTCAAACTGGCAGGTCAGCACGTTCGGCCGCTCGACCAGTCCCGTTACCTCGTCGAGCAGCGCCTCGTCATCGATGGGCTGCAAGCCCTCCTTGGCCGCGGCAGCCTTGAGCTGCTTCTCGATCTCGGCGCGACGCGCGGCGAAGCCGGCGATCACCGCGCCTTCGCTCTCCATCTGCTGCGCGTAGCTGTCGGCATCCTTGATCGTCACGACCGGGCTGGCCGCCTCGAAGCGGTGGCCCAGGGTTTCGCGGCCGGCCGTCAGGCCGAGCGCGCCGACCGGCACGATGTCCGCGCCGTGCAGTGCGACGAGCTTGTGCGCAGGGCGCACGAAATGCACACTCGACCAGCCATCTGCAAGCTGATAGCTCATCACCTTCGGAATCGGCAGTCCGGCGAGGGCGGCTTCCAGCGCGGCCCGCAGGCCTTCGGTGAGCGTCGCGCCGGGCATCACGCTGTCGAGGAACAGAGTCTCGGCCTTGCCGTCCATGGCACGCTTGAGCTTCGGCACGACCGATGCGTCCGCGCCCGCATCTACTCCCAATGCGGCCAGCTTCTTCAGTAGTGCGGGCGTTGCGTTGCCGTTGGCGTCGAGTGCGACGGCGACCGGCATCAGCTTCTGTTGCACCGGCTTGTCGGCGGCCTTCGCAGCGACGTTCGTGACATGCAGCGCGAGGCGGCGAGGCGAAGCGTATGGCTTCGTCACCGATATTTCGTCGATCAAGCCTTGCGACTTCAGGCTTGTCGCCAGCGTGGCGGCGAAGGACTCGCCGAGCTTTTTTAGTGCCTTGGGCGGCAGTTCCTCGACGCAAAGTTCCACGAGCAGATTCTTGGTTGTCATCTCAGGCCGCCTTTTTGGCAAGTTGCGCCAGCACTTCGTCGGCATGGGCGCGCGGCGCCATCGGGAAGCCGAGGCGGGCGCGGCTGTTGAGATAGGCTTGCGCCACGCTGCGCGCCAAGTTGCGGATGCGGCCGATGTAGGCGGCGCGCTCAGTGACGGAAATCGCGCCGCGCGCGTCGAGCAGGTTGAAGGTGTGCGCCGCCTTCAGCACTTGTTCATACGCCGGCAGCGCGAGCTGCTGTTCCATCAAGTGCCTGGCGTTGCCTTCGTGCGCGCCGAAGGCGGTGAGCAGGAAGTCGACGTTGCTGTGCTCGAAGTTGTAGGCGCTTTGCTCCACCTCGTTCTGGTGGAACACGTCGCCGTATTTCAGACCTGGCGCATAGACAAGATCGAAGACGTTCTCGACGCCCTGCAGGTACATCGCCAGTCGTTCGAGGCCGTAGGTGATCTCGCCGGTGATTGGTTTGCAGTCGATGCCACCGACCTGCTGAAAGTAGGTGAACTGCGTCACCTCCATGCCGTTGAGCCAGACCTCCCAGCCAAGGCCCCAGGCGCCGAGCGTCGGGTTTTCCCAATCGTCCTCGACAAAGCGCACGTCGTTTTGCTTCAGGTCGAAGCCCAGGGCTTCGAGGGAGCCC
>JAUSBB010000129.1 GCA_030652245.1 Rhodocyclaceae bacterium
CCGTGCGCCAGCATGATGCGCTGTCCGGCCGCGTCGATTTTCTTGATCGTGCCTTCGGACAGGGGATATTTGTCGGCGGAAAAAACGGCAAGGGGTAAAGCCAGGCTCAAGACGGCGAGCATGCGCAGAATGGATTTCATGGAGAACCTCCGCAATAACGAATGAACGAACCAAAAGTCGGCGCTGGCGGGTGGTTTGGTCGTCCCGCCAGGGATTTCAGTTCAAACGTCTGGGCGGATGCTGCGGAGGTTCGGCGATATGGCTGATCGAAGCAAGCACCTGCTTCGCCACAAAGCTGCTGGCCTCAAGGACAGGCAAGGAGACAGCCGCAGACGGAATGTAACCGGCGCTCGCCAGATGGCACATTCCACAGTTGTCGCAACCGAGGTCGCTGGCACCCTCCCCGCCCGCCGAATTGGTGGCGGGGGCGGCAGGAGCGGCATGCTCGTGACAGGGTGCGGGAGCGTTAGCGGTAGCTTGCACAGTCGGATCGCCAGCGTGACTGCAAAACGGCATGACCACCGCGGCTGCCGCTTGCACGGGCAGCCACAGGGCGATGAGGATCAGCAGATAGCTTTTCAAGCGACGCATGGTTGGGCTATTGTAGGAACTGATCGATCAGACCGCAAGTTTGTCGTTCGGTTCCGCTCTTTCACTGGCGCGTCGCCGCCGCCAGCGCCGGATCCGGCCGCCAGGCGGCGACCCAGGCGGGCAGCGCTTCCGGCGGCATCGGCCGGGCGATGCCGTAGCCCTGCGCGAGGTCGCAGCCCAAGTGCAGGAGCCTGACGGCATGCTCGATGGTTTCGACGCCCTCGGCGATCACCGTGTCGTTGAAGGCCGCGGCCAGCCCGATCACGCCCTTGACGATGGCGAGGTCGTCGGGATCCTGCAGCATGTCGCGGACAAAGGACTGGTCGATCTTGAGCAGGTCGATCGGCAGGCGCCGCAGATAGGCGAGCGAGGCGTAGCCGGTGCCGAAATCGTCGAGGGCGAAGCGCACGCCGAGGTCGCGGCATTGCTGCATGCGCGCGGAAGCGCCGACCACGTCGTCCAGCGCGGCCGATTCGAGCACCTCGAGTTCGAACAGCGCCGGGGCCACCGCCGGATGGCGAGCCAAGGCGCCGGCGAGAAACTCCGGGAAGTCCGCGGCCTGCAGATGACGCGCCGGCAGGTTCACGCTGACCCCGAGCGTCAGGCCTTGCGCCTGCCATTGTTCCATCTGCGCCAGCGCCGTCTCGATCACCCATTCCGACAGCCGCGCCATGAAGTCGTCGTCCTCGATCAGCGGCAGGAACTCGCCCGGCGCGACGAGACCGCGCTCCGGATGCTGCCAGCGAATCAACGCCTCGGCGCCGATGACGCGCCCCGCGCGCAGATCGACCTTGGGCTGGTAGTGCAGGCGGAACTCGGCGGCGGCCAGCGCGGCAATGACGCGGTTGCGCGCGCCCTGCCGCTGCTCCGCGTCGCGGTCCATCACGGCGTCGAAGACATGGAAGCGATTGCGGCCGGCCTGCTTGGCGAGGTACATCGCCTGGTCGGCGTGGCGCACGAGGGTGTCGGCGTCGGCATCGTCGTCGGGGAAGAAGGTGACGCCGATGCTGCCCGAGAGGGTCACCGTGGCGCCGGCCACGGTATAGTTCCGGGCCAGCGTGGTCAGCACCCGTGTCAGCGTGCGCTGGTATTCGGTCTCCTCCTTGAAGCCGGACAGCACCAGCACGAATTCATCGCCGCCGAGACGGGCGACGGTGTCCGCTTCACGCAGCGTGGTGCGCAGGCGGTTGGCGACCTCGATCAGGACCAGATCGCCGACATCGTGGCCGTAGGTATCGTTGATGGGCTTGAAACCATCGAGATCGATCAGGGCGATGCCCAGCAGATCGCCGTCGCGGTGCGCCTGGGCCAGGGCCATGGCCATGCGATCGGCAAGCAGGACGCGGTTAGGCAACTGGGTCAGTGCGTCGTGGTGGGCGAGGTGCGCGAGCGCGCGCGCCGCCTTCTTCTGTTCGCCGATCGTTGCCGACAGGCTGTCGGCCATGTGGTTGAAGGCGCCGGCCAGCCGCGACAGCTCGTCCTCACCCGGCAGGTCGATGCGCTCGTCGAGCTTGCCCGCGGCCAGCCGCAGCGCCGCGGCTTCGAGCAAGCCGAGTCGCCGCGTCACCCAGAGGCCGAGCGGCACCAGCAACAGCAGCCCGAAGAGCACGCCGATCGCGCCGATCTTCAGCATCTTGCTGGCGAGCGTGGCGCGCGCCTGTTCCAGAAACTGCAGCGAGACGCCGTACTGGAACTCGCCGAGCGTCTGCGCGGCGAAGCGGACGCTCTGGCGCACATGCACCTCACCGTCGGGCCCATTGTCGCCGCCGCCGGGCGCCGGCAGGGCCTGCTCGGCGGGCCAGCCCGCCTGGGCGATGCGGCGACCGCGATGGTCTTCGATGACGAGGTAGCTGATCGCGTTGTCCTGCTTCACCAGATCGCTGGCGATGTCGCCGAGCGTGGCGTAGTCGCGCTGGGCCAGCGGCAATGCCACGGCCGAGATCAGCAGCAGATTGGTCTGCTCGATGCGGCCGCGGAGCTGCCCGCGCAGCTCGGCATCGAGCACGGTCCAGGTCTGCCAGCCGAGCAGGCCGAGCATGGCCAGGAGCGCCACCAGAGCCGCCGCCGACAGCTTGAAACGGAACGAGCGATTGATGAGCCAGCGCGGAAGCATGATCCCGGAAACCTCAGGGCTGGGCCAGTAACCGCCTGACTTCGGGCACGAAACGTTCGAGCGCGCGCAGGGCCTTGAGGTCGGGTGTGAGCAGAGCTTCGTGATTGAACTCCTTGACGAGGGCACGGCCGGCCTCGGTGTCGCGCGCAAACGACAACAGCGCGGTCTGAAACTCCGCCGGAGACGGGATGTCCGCCGCCTGGCGACTCATGAACATCACCCCGGGATAACCGGCCGACGCCTTGATGGTTCTGAGCCGGTCGCGGATCTCGGGCGTCAGGGCCTGCCAGGAGACGTTGGGAAATCCGGCGGCCGCGACCTCGCCCAGGGCGACGGCCTGCGCGCTGTTGAAAGGAACCTTCTCGTGCCGCAACTGCACATCCTGGCCTGCCGTCAGGCCATGCTCGCGCAGCATGACCACCGTCGTCTGCGCGGTGTAGGTCATCGGGTCGATGGTGGCGACGGTCTGGCCGCGCAGTTGCTCGACCGACTGGATCGGACCGTCCCGGGCGACGAGAATCTGGACGACGACAAGCTTCTGGCTGACGGCCACCGGCGTGAAACCGGCGTCAAGATGGGCCTGCCAGCCGATCGACGGGCCGGTGAGGATCAGGTCGAAATCACCCCGCACCACGCGGCGCTGGAAGCTGTAAAAGTCGGGCGCGGTCGACAGTGCGACCGGACGCCTGAAGTGGATTTCGAGAAAGCGCCGCAGCGGCTGATGGCCGGCGATCAGCGTCGCCGTCGGCATGTAGGGCATCAAACCGACTTCGAGCGGCCGCGAAAAGTCGGCGCTGGCGGCACGGCGCGCCAGCACCAGACCGGCGCACAGCGCGGCGGCGCCTTGCAGCAGGCGGCGACGCGCGTCGCTGGTCACTCCTCGTCTTCTTTCAGTTTGAAGTTGGCGGCAAGCTTCTGCTGCACCTGCGGCGGCACCTGGGCATAACGCGCGAACTCGATGCTGTAACTGCCGCGTCCGCCGGTCAGCGACTTGAGCCTTGAGGCGTAATCGCTGATTTCGGCGAGCGGCACTTCGCCGGCCACGGCCACGCGCCCCGGGCCGCCGGGCCGCGTGCCGGTGACATGCCCGCGCCGCGAGGACAGGTCGCCGGCGATGTCGCCCATCTCGGCCTCATGCACCTCCACGTCGATATTGACGATGGGCTCCAGCACCACCGGGGAGGCGGCCTGAATGGCGGCAATGGCGGCCTTCTTGCCGGCCATGGTGAAAGCGATTTCCTTGCCATCGACCGGATGGGTCTTGCCGTCATAGACGATGACGCGCAAATCCTCGACCGGATGACCGGCCACCACGCCGTCGGCCAGGGCCAGGCGCACGCCCTTTTCGACCGCCGGCATGAAGACGCCGGGAATCACGCCGCCCTTGACGCTGTCGACGAATTCGAAGCCCGCGCCACGTTCGAGCGGTTCGATTTTCAGATAGACCTCGCCAAACTGGCCGGCGCCGCCCGACTGCTTCTTGTGGCGGCAGTGGCCCTCGGCGTTTTTCGTGATCGTCTCGCGGAAGGGGATTTGCGGCAACTTGGTGTCGAGTTCCAGCTTGTACTGGCTGGACATGCGATCGAGCTTGGTGCGCAGGTGCATTTCGCCCAGACCGAAGATGACGGTTTCATGGGTGGTGGGATGCCGCTCGACCCGGAAGCAGGGGTCTTCGGCTTCCAGCTTGCGGAGGATTTCAAACAGGCGCTGCTCGTCGCCTTTCTTCTGCGTCTCGACCGCCAGCCCCTGCATCGGCTTGGGGAATTCGAGCGGCTTCAGGTGGATGTGATCTTCGTCGTGCGAGTCGTGCAGCACGGCATCGAATTCGATCTCCTCGATCTTGGCGACGGCGCCGATATCGCCCGGCAGCAGCACGTCAACCTCGACGTAATCCTTGCCCTGCAACTGGTAGAGGTGACCGGTCTTGAATGGCTTCCTGCCCTCGCCGATGAACAGTTGCGAATCCTTTTTGATCGTGCCCTGATGCACGCGGAATACGCAGACCTTGCCCATGTAGGGATCGACGATCACCTTGAAGACGTGCGCCAGCACATGGCGGTCGGCATCCGGCGCGCGGTCGAAGGCCACGCCATCCTTGAAGAAAGGCGGCGGATTGCCTTCGGCGGGGTTGGGCGCGAGGGTCGCCAGCACATGCAGCAGTTCGTCAATGCCGGCACCGGTCCGGGCCGAGGTGAACAGCACGGGAATCAGATGACCTTCGCGCAGGGCTTTCTCGAAGGGCGCATGCAACTCGCTGGCGGTCGGGTCACGGCCATCCTCAAGATAGCGCTCCATCAGGCTTTCGTCTTCTTCGACCAACTGGTCGATCAGCTCGCGGTGGGCATGGGCGACGCTGTCGATGTCCGCCTCGCCGCTGTCATGTTCCAGCACTTCGACGACCTTCTGGTGATCGGGCGCCGGCAGGTCGAGAAATTTGCAGGCCGGGCCGAATCTTTCCCGAACATCGGCCATCAGAGCGGCCAGGTCGAGGTTGTCGGCGTCGATCTTGTTGATGACGATCATGCGCGCCAGGCCCCGCGCCGTGGCGGCGCGCATCATGCGCTCGGCCATCAGCTCGATGCCGGTCTGGGCGTTGATCACGATGAGGGCGGTATCGACGCCCGCCAACGTGGCCATCGCCTGACCGGCGAAATCGGGGTAGCCGGGCGTGTCGGCGAGATGCACATGCACGTCTTCCCAGGCGAAATTCACCAGCGCCGATTGCAGCGAATGGCCGGCGGTCTTTTCCTGCGCGTCGAAGTCGCAAACGGTGTTGCCGCGCTCGACGCTGCCCGCCGCGGGAATAGCGCCGGCACGGGCGAGCAACGCCTCGGCCAGGGTGGTCTTGCCCGCGCCGCCATGCCCGACCAGGGCGACGGCGCGAATGGCTGCGGTATGGAATTTTGGCATGCTATGACTCCTGAAGGGCCGTCCCGAAGGAGGCAAAGCCCCCTGTGGGGGCAGCGAATGAAATGAGCGTGGGGGCCATTACCTTCTCCCTTGATTTATTCGACTGTTACCGACTTGGCGAGATTGCGCGGTTTATCAACATCGGTCCCCTTGACCAAGGCAGCATGATAAGCCAGGAGTTGCAAGGGCACGACGTGCAGCACGGGCGAGAGGACGCCATAATGTTCGGGCAGGCGCAGGATGTGGAGGCCCGGTTCCGCTTCCACGGCGGAGTCGGCATCGGCAAAGACGTACAGCTCGCCGCCGCGCGCCGCGACTTCCTTGAGGTTGGATTTCAGTTTTTCCAGCAGCGCGTCATTCGGCGCCACGCTGATCACCGGCATGTCCCGGTCGACCAGCGCCAGCGGTCCGTGTTTAAGCTCTCCCGCCGGGTAGGCTTCGGCATGGATGTAGGAAATTTCCTTGAGTTTGAGCGCGCCTTCGAGGGCGATCGGATAGTGCGGGCCGCGGCCGAGGAACAGGGCGTGGTGCTTGTCGGCAAACAAGCCCGCCCAGGCGGCGATGCCCGGTTCCAGCGCCAGCACCTTTTGCACGGCCACCGGCAGGTGGCGGAGCGCCGTCAGGTAGCCGGCTTCCTGTTCGGCGGGAAGGCGCCCGGCCTGTTTGGCCAGCGTGGCGGCCAGCAGGAACAACGTGGCGAGCTGGGTGGTGAAGGCCTTGGTCGAGGCGACGCCGATCTCGGGGCCGGCGCGCGTCAAAAAGCGCAGCGCGCATTCGCGCACGATGGCCGATTCGGGCACATTGCAGATCGCCAGCGTCTTCGTCATGCCCAGCGCTTTGGCGTGGCGGATCGAAGCCAGCGTGTCGGCGGTTTCGCCGGATTGCGAAATCGCCACTACGAGCTGAGCAGCATCAGGCACCGAGACGCGGTAGCGATACTCGCTGGCGACTTCCACGGTGCAGGACAGGCCGGCGATCTGCTCGATCCAGTAGCGCGCGACGAGGCCGGCGTGATAGCTGGTGCCGCAGGCGATGATCAGCACCGAGCTCACGTCGGCCAGCAGCTCGGGTGCGCTGGCGCCGAACAGGTTGGGCGAGAGCGCCTGCGCGCCGCCGATCATTTCCAGCGTGGCGGCGAGCGCCTGCGGCTGCTCGAAGATTTCCTTCTGCATGTAGTGGCGATAATCGCCCAGCTCCACGGCATCGGCCGAGAGCGTGCTTTCGTGCGCCTCGCGAGTTACCGCCGTCCCGTCAGCGCCGACTATGCGATAGCCCTCGCGAGAAAGTTCGGCGACATCCCCTTCTTCCAGATAGACCATGCGGCGCGTAACCTGCAACAGCGCCGATGCGTCCGACGCGGCGTAATTGCCGTCCGTGCCGAGGCCCAGCAGCAACGGCGCCCCCTGGCGGGCAACGACGATGCGCTCGGTGTTTTCACACAACACGGCAATGGCATAGGCGCCGACCAGCCGGCGCGTGGCGCGTTGCACCGCCGCGAACAGGTCGGCGGACGTTTTCAGCGTTTCCTGCACCAGATGCGCGATGACTTCGGTGTCGGTATCGGAACTGAACACATAGCCGGCGGCGGCGAGCTCCTGCTTGATCGCGGCGTAGTTCTCGATGATGCCGTTATGCACCACCGCCAGTCCGCCGGAAACATGCGGGTGGGCGTTCCGCTCGCTCGGCACGCCGTGGGTGGCCCAGCGGGTATGGGCAATGCCGAGTTGCGCGCTCTGCCCTGCCGCCTGCACGGCCAGTTCGGCCACCCGGCCAATACTGCGCAAACGCGTCAGCGTTGGATTGAGCAGCGCAATCCCCGCCGAGTCGTAGCCGCGATACTCAAGTTTCTTCAAGCCCTCGACGAGCACTGGAACAACGTTCCGGGCGGCGACGGCCGCGACGATGCCACACATGTATTTTTATGCTTTCTTCTGTTTGACGGGACGTTTCCAGCCCGTGACGGAAATCTGTTTCGGCCGCGAGACCGTCAGGGCATCCGGCGGCGCATCGCGGGTCAGCGTGGTTCCCGCACCCAGCGTTGCACCGCGACCGACCGTCACCGGCGCGACCAATTGGGTATCCGAGCCGATGAAAACATCATCCTCGATCACCGTCCGATGCTTGTTGGCGCCATCATAGTTGCAGGTAATCGTGCCGGCGCCGACATTGACGCGGCTGCCCACCGTGGCGTCGCCGATGTAGGCGAGATGGTTGGCCTTGGAATGCGCGGCGATGGTCGAATTTTTCACCTCGACGAAATTGCCGACATGCACATCCTCGGCAAGCCGCGTGCCCGGCCGCAGGCGCGCAAAGGGGCCGATGATGCTGCCCGCGCCAACCACGGCATCCTGGATCACACAGTTGGCATTGATGCGCACGCCGTCGCCCAGCACGACACGGCCCTCGAAAACGCAATTGACATCGATGCTCACATCGCGGCCGCAAACCAGTTCGCCACGCACGTCGATGCGCGCCGGATCGGCGAGCGTCACCCCTTCGCCCATCAACGCCTCGGCGAGGTTGCGCTGGTGGATGCGCTCCAGCGCGGCAAGCTGGGCCTTGCTGTTGATGCCCGCGGTTTCCCAGGGGGCATCCGGGTGCGCGGTAACGACCGGCATGCCCTCGGCCACGGCCAGCGCGACGATATCGGTCAGGTAGTACTCGCCCTGGGCATTGCGGTTGCCCAATTGCGGCAGCCAGCGCGCCAGCGCCGCGCCGGGCGCGACGAGGATACCGGTATTGATTTCGCGGATCAGTCGCTCGGCATCGTCGGCATCCTTCTCCTCGACGATGCGGGTGACTTCCCCATCAACGCGGACGATGCGGCCGTAGCCGTGGGGATTGGCGAGATGCGCGGTGAGCAGGGCGAGCTGGTCTTCACCCGCCGCCTCGATCAGCCGCCGCAGTGTTGCGGCGCGAATCAGCGGCACATCGCCATACAACACCAAAGTCGGCGCTGGCGGGACGGCAAGCGGGATAGCTTGCAACACGGCATGGCCGGTGCCGAGCTGGGGTTCCTGAATTGCCCAGGCGAGATCAGGGGCGGCGAGCGACTGACGCACCTGTTCGCCACCGTGGCCAACCACCACGCAAATTTTCGCGGCATTGAGCGCGCGTGCCGTGTCGATGACATGCGCGAGCATCGGCTTGCCGGCGAGGGGATGCAGCACCTTGGGCAAGTCCGAGCGCATGCGCTTGCCCTGCCCGGCGGCGAGGATGACGATGTTCATGGTCAGCGCCATGCCTGGGTGAGCAACTCATCCAGAGCGTCCATGATGCGGCTGCCTTCAGGGCTCAGGGATGTCACAAATTCACCCAGTTGTTCGCTGGGAACCGAAACAATTTCCAGCGGATGCAGGACAACATGAATGTTCCCGATTTTGAAAGTTGGGTTGAAGCGTGGATTGCTTATCTTCCCGAGCGCGGACTTCCGCGCCAAGGGCACCACCACCCGGCGCCGGTAACTGTCATACAACGAGGACTGGACCAGCACTACATAGGGAATGTCGTCCCTGTGCTTTCCCGTATTTTCATGAACATCGAATTGCGCCATGGCCGCGGGTCAAAGCGTTGAATATTCATCGGCGAACGATCCGTGCCTGGCATTGAAGGCATTCCACATGTCAACGGTTGCCGCCAGCGCCCCGGCCCTGGCTGCCCGCAACTGGCGCTCGTGCTCGACATAATCAACCAGCAACGACTCGACCACGCCAGAGAGATTATTGGTCAGGCCGCGCACCTGGACGACCAATTCTTCATTCAGGGTCAGATTTACCGGGCGCCGCCTAGCTTCACTATTGAAAGTCGTTTTCATCGCACACCTCCTGTGCGCATTGTATGCGCATCACCGCGGCAGCGTGCTCGCCCCCATCAAAAATTCATCGACGGCGCGAGCGCATTGCCGGCCTTCGCGGATGGCCCAGACCACCAGCGACTGGCCGCGGCGCATGTCGCCGGCGGCGAAGACCTTGGCGACATTGGTCGCGTAGCAGCCCTGGCCGTCGGTCGTGGCGCTGGCGTTGCCGCGCGCGTCTTTCGCCACGCCGAAGCCGTCGAGCACCGCGGCGATCGGCTGAGTGAAGCCCATCGCGAGAAAAACGAGGTCGGCGCGCACTTCGAACTCGCTGCCCGGGACTTCGGTCATCTTGCCGCCCTGCCAGTCCAGGCGCACGCACTTGAGCGCCTTGAGTTTTCCATTTTCGCCAATGAATTCCTTGGTGGCGACCGACCAGTCGCGCGCGCAGCCTTCATCGTGCGACGACGAGGTGCGCAATTTGCCTGGCCAATACGGCCAGGTGAGCGGCTTGTCCTCTTCCGCGGGTGGCCGTGGCATCAATTCGAACTGGGTGACGCTGGCGGCGCCGTGGCGGTTGGATGTGCCGACGCAATCGGAACCGGTGTCGCCGCCGCCGATCACGACGACATGCTTGCCGCGGGCCGAGATCGGGTTCTTTTTTCCGCCACCGACTTCCCGGTTTTGCGGGATGAGAAATTCGAGCGCGGAATGCACGCCGTCGAATTCGCGGCCGGGGACCGGCAGGTCGCGCGGGGTTTCGGCGCCGCCCGCCAGGATGACCGCGTCGAACTCCCGCAACAGGCGTTGCGGCGCGATGACCCGCACGGCGTCGTTGGCGATGCCCGGCGGCAGGACGGCGCCGATCAGCGTGCGGGTGTGGAATTTGACGCCCTCCTCCTGCAACTGCGCCATGCGCCAGTCGATCAGCCGCTTGTCGAGCTTGAAGTCGGGGATGCCATAGCGCAACAGGCCGCCGATCCGGTCGTTCTTTTCGAAAACCGTGACCTGATGGCCGGCGCGCGCCAGTTGCTGGGCAGCGGCCAGGCCGGCGGGGCCGGAGCCGACGACGGCGACCGTTTTGCCGGTCTGCCGCGCGGCCGGTTGCGGCAGCACCCAGCCGTTCTCGCCGGCCTTGTCGATGATGGCGTGTTCGAGCGACTTGATGCCGACCGGCGCGGCGTTGATGCCGAGCGTGCAGGCCGCCTCGCAGGGCGCCGGACAGATGCGCCCGGTCATTTCGGGGAAGTTGTTGGTCGAGTGCAGGATTGCGCTGGCTGCGCGCCAGTTGCCGCGATACACCGCGTCGTTGAAGTCCGGAATGTTGTTGTTGACCGGGCAGCCGCTGTTGCAAAAAGGAATGCCGCAATCCATGCAGCGCGCGCCCTGCACCTTTGCGCCGGCATCATCGAGGTGGGCGACGAACTCCTGATAGTGCTTGAGCCGCTCAAGGACGGGCGCGTAGCCTTCCGCCAGACGTTCGAATTCCATGAAACCGGTTGGCTTGCCCATCACGCCGCCTCCTTCAACTGACCGGCGGCAATTTCCTTGAGCGCGCGGCGATATTCATTCGGAAACACCTTGACGAACCGGGAACGGAACGTCGGCCAATCGGCAAGAACGCGCCCGGCCATTGCACTGCCGGTCTCGTCCCGATGCTTTTCGACCAGGGCTTTGAGCAAGATTTCGTCCGCCATGCCCTTGTGGCGGGTGCCGTCGTCCGCTTGGCTGGCGGCCAGCAGCACCTGCTCAAGCGCAACCATCGCGGTGTTGCAGTGCTTGGCAAAGGCTTCGTCCATGTCGAGCACATAGGCGATCCCGCCCGACATGCCGGCGGCGAAATTGCGGCCGGTCCGGCCCAGCACGACCACGGTGCCCCCGGTCATGTATTCGCAACAGTGATCGCCGGCGCCTTCGACCACCGCGGTGGCGCCGGAGTTGCGCACGCAGAAGCGCTCGCCGGCCACCCCGCGAAAGTAGACTTCGCCTTCGGTGGCGCCATACAAAACGGTATTGCCGACAATGATGTTCGCGTCGGGCGCGCCCCGGAAACCCTCCGGCGGCTTGACGACGATCTTGCCGCCGGACAGCCCCTTGCCGACGTAGTCGTTGGCCTCGCCGGTCAATTCCAGCGTGATGCCGCGCGCCAGAAAAGCACCGAAACTCTGGCCGGCGGTGCCGGTCATGCGGACATGGATGCTGTTGTCGGGCAGCCCGGCATGGCCGTGGCGGCGGGCGACCTCGTGCGACAGCATGGCGCCGACCGTGCGGTTGCTGTTCCTGACCGCCATGGCGAAGCTGACGGGCTGGCCATGTTCGAGCGCCGGCTGGGCCTGGGCGATCAACTGGTGGTCAAGCGCGTCGGCGATGTTGTGATCCTGCGTTTCGCAATGGGCGCGCGCCACGCCCAAGCCCACGGCCGGCATGTGGAAGATGCGCGAGAAATCGAGGCCGCGCGCCTTCCAGTGGAGAACGCCCTCGCGCATGTCCAGCAGGTCGGAGCGGCCTATCAGCTCGTCGAACTTGCGAATCCCCATCTCGGCCATCAGGCGGCGCGCCTCCTCGGCGACGAAGAAAAAGTAATTGACGACATGCTCGGGCTGGCCGGTGAAGCGCCGCCGCAGCACCGGGTCCTGCGTCGCGACGCCGACCGGGCAGGTGTTCAGGTGGCATTTGCGCATCATGATGCAGCCTTCGACCACCAGCGGCGCGGTGGCGAAGCCGAACTCGTCGGCGCCGAGCAAGGCGCCGACGACCACGTCGCGGCCGGTCTTGATCTGGCCATCGACCTGCACGCGGACCCGGCCGCGCAGGCGGTTTTGCACCAGCGTCTGCTGCGTCTCGGCGAGGCCCAGCTCCCACGGCGAGCCGGCATGCTTGATGGAGGACAGGGGTGACGCGCCCGTGCCACCGTCGAAGCCGGAGATAACGACGTGGTCGGCCTTGGCCTTGGCAACGCCGGCGGCCACGGTGCCGACGCCGACCTCGGACACCAGCTTGACCGAGATCGAAGCCCGCGGGTTGGCATTCTTGAGATCGTGGATCAGTTGCGCCAGGTCTTCGATGGAGTAGATGTCGTGGTGCGGCGGCGGCGAAATCAGGCCGACGCCCGGCACCGAGTGGCGCAGCATGCCAATGTAGTCGGAAACCTTGTGGCCGGGCAGCTGGCCGCCTTCGCCGGGCTTGGCGCCCTGGGCCATCTTGATCTGGATCTGGTCGGCATTGGCCAGATATTCGGCGGTGACGCCGAAACG
>JAUSBB010000131.1 GCA_030652245.1 Rhodocyclaceae bacterium
CACCCTGCCCGAACTGCTGGAGCTGCGCGCGCGCGGTGGATTGCCGCCGCTGGACTGGGGCTACCCGGTGCTGGTGATGGCGCTGCTGCAGGCGGTGGTGGTGAGCCTGCTGCTGATCCTGCTGCCGCTGGCGCTCGGGCAAACGCGGCAGGCCTTCGCCGCGGCGTCGCCCGCGCTGCGCCGCCGCGTGGCCGTGTATTTCCTCGCGCTGGGGCTGGGCTTCATGGCGATCGAGATCCCTTTCCTGCAGCGCTTCAGCCTCTTTCTCAGCCACCCGCTCTACGCGGCGGCCGTGGTGCTGGCGGCCTTCCTCGTCTTCGCCGGGCTGGGCGCGCGGTTTTCCGCGCGGCTTCAACCAACCGCGCGCTGGCCCTTCCTTGCCATCGCCGCCATCGGGCTGTTCTACGTGCTGCTGCTGCCGCCGCTGCTCGCCGAGCTGATGGGACTGGCGCAGGGCTGGAAGATCCTGCTGACGGTGCTGCTGATCGCGCCGCTGGCCTTCTGCCTCGGGCTGCCCTTCCCGCTCGGGCTGGCCGTCGTCGCCGCCCGCGCCGAAGCGCTGGTGCCCTGGGCCTGGGGCATCAACGGCTTCGCCTCGGTGGTGGCGGTGCTGCTGGCGACCCTGCTCGGCATCCACTGGGGCCATTCAACGGTGGTGCTGCTGGCCGTGGCCCTCTATGGCCTCGCCGCCTGGCAGTTTCCGCGCGAGGACCAGGGCGACGCGATCTAGTGTGCCTTATGGATTTCGAACAGGTCGGCCAGCACCCTGCGCGGCAGGCGGATGCCATGCGCGGCGGCCAGCCGCCGCGCCGCTTCGTCGGCGCTGGCCGGCTGCGGACGCATGGCGCGGATGAAGCTGCCGACGTCCTCGGCCACCGCCCAGGGATAGATGATCCAGCGCCACTTGATCGCTTTCTGCGCGTAGTAGTCAGGGACGTAGGGCGACACGGTCTTGTAGTGCAGCACCGCGCTCCTGATCTCGGCCGGCGCGCCGCGGCTGTTGAGATGCGCCAGTGCAACGGCGAAGGTTTCGCCGCTGTCGGCCACGTCGTCCACCAGCAGCACGCGACGACCGGTCACGTCCGCGGCGAGCGGATAGCGCACGCGCGCGGCGTGTTGCTTGCGGGCATGGCGGTAGTGTTCGATCTTGAAGCTGGTGAGGTCCATCTGGTCGAGAAAGTCGGAGAGGACGCGTCCCGGCACGTAGCCGCCGCGGCCGATGGCGACGATGACGTCTGGCCGGTAGCCGGAATCGGCGATTTTGCGCGCCAGCCGGCGCGCCAGGTCATGGAAGGCGCTCCAGCTGATGATTTCGCAGCGCGGCGATACGGAATCAACCATGTTTGCCCCTTTGCTATCGGGCGCTGCCGCGCACTTCGATGCGCACGCCATCCCGCACCTTGTCGTCGGGATGCACGATGACCCGGTCGCCCGCCCGCAGACCGTCCAGCACCTGCGCCCGCAGGCCGGAGCGTTCGCCGATCCGGACCGGCAGCAACCGCGCGCGTTCCTCGGCGATGGCGAAAACCGCCCAGCCGTTGTTGTGGCGGAACAGCGCGCTGGTGGGCACCTGCAGCACCTCGCCGCCCTCCCAGACGATGAAGCTCGCCTCCACCCGGTAGCCGTCGCCGAGGCGCTGCCAGGCTTCGCGCGGCGAGGTGACATCGACGATGACGCGCACCCGCTGTTCTTCCACGCCGAGGGCAGAGATCTTGGTGAAGCCGGTCGGCTCCACCACCCGCACCGTGCCCTGCAAGGGCGCGCCGCCCCAGCGGTCGAGCATCACCCGGCCACCCGGTGCGATGCGCACCGCGGAATTGGAGAGCACTTCCGCCGCGACTTCCAGGGTCTCCGGGTTGCCCACCTCGATCAGGGGCTCGCCCGTCCGCACCGTGCCTTCGCTTTCGCGCAGCAGCTTGAGCACCCGGGCCGGCACGGGGGCGCGCACGCTCAGCGTTTCGGCCGCGCTGCCGGCCTGCAGGCTGGCGCTGCCGGCCAGCGCGGCGCGGGCGGTGTCCCGCTGGAAGCGGACCACATTGACGGCATGCGCGGCGGCCTGCTGGACGGCCTGGCTGCGGCTGGCGTTGCTGCGTGCCTGATCGGCCGCCTGCGCGGACAGGAAGCGGGCCGCGGCCAGACTCTCGATGCGCAACAGTTCCTGCTGGGCCAGTTTGTCTGCCGCGTCGGCGGCGCGGGCATTCTCGCGGGCCGCCGCCAAGGCGGCCTCGGCCGCGCTCAACTGCGCGGTTGCCTGGGCGCGGCTGCGCGCATCCAGCGCATCGGCGCGCACGGGTTCCAGCACGGCCAACACCTGGTCGCGCTCGACCGGGTCGCCCACTTTCAGATCGATGCGCCGCAGATAGCCGGACACGGGAGAAGAGATCACATAACGTTCCAGCACCCGCGTCTTGCCTTCTTCCTCGACGCTGACCACCAGCGGCCCCCTGACCGCTGTGAAGGCATCGACCGGCACCGCGCGCGGCATGAAGCCGTAGAGCAGGCCGGCTGCCACCAGCAGACCCAGAAGAAGCAAACCGAAGCGTCCGCGCGTCATGGTTTCATCCTAGCCTGTTTATTCATTCCCTTGTTTTCAAAACCGCCACCAGATCCAGCCTGCCCAGCCGGTGCCACACCAGCAGGCCGGAAACCAGCGCCGAAACCACCACCACCGTCGCCCCCAGGGCGTAATTGCTGGGCTCGATGATCAGGGGCAGGCGGTAGAGGTCGTTCTTGAAGGCGAGCACCAGGATGCCGCAGAGCCCGACGCCGACCAGGAAGCCCAGCGGAATGGCGATCAGGGTGAGCAGCGCCAGCTCGCCCAGCAGGATGTAGGCGATCTCGCCATGGGTGAAGCCCAGCACGCGGAGGCTGGCGAGTTCCCGGCCCCGCTCGGAGAGCGCCAGGCGGGCGCTGTTGTAGACCACGCCGAAACCGATGGAGCCGGCGAGCAGGGTGGCGACCATGTTGTAGAACAGCACGAACTCGCCGATGGTGTCGTAGAAGCTCCTGACGGCGGCGGCATTGGCGATCATGCCGAGGACGCGGGGCCGTTCGTGCAGCTCGGCATAGACGGCGCTTTCCGTGCCCGGGTCCAGACCGAGATAGGCCCCGGAAACCACGTTGCCTTCGCGCAGCAGGGCGTTCAGCGAATCCTGCTGCATGTAGGCCGACACGCCAAGATATTGCTGGGTGATGCCGAGTACCGGCACCTGGCGCACCGGACGGTTGCCTTCGAGTATCTCGACCGTCAGCATGTCGCCGGGCTTCACGTGCAGGATCTCCCGCGCCAGGTGATCGGTGAGCACCACGCCGTCCGGCGGCACGCGGATGGGCTTGAGGGCGGCGTTCAGCGAGCGGTGCAACTCGCCTGCCGGCTGGATGCCGTAGACGGCCGAACGGTAGGAATAGTGCTGGAAGCGCAGGATCGCCGGCACGTCGCGAAAGCCCTCGACGTGGCGTATGCCCGGCAGGGCCTGCAGTTCATGCAGCGCGCGGCTGCTGGTCGGCTCGATGAAGGTGACGGCCAGGTCCTCGCGCGAGGCCTGGCGGAACTGCACGTCCACCATGAAATCGATGGCGCCCTTCTGGTAGTTGCCCACCATCATCAGGCCGCAGGCGCAGGCGATGCCGAACACCGTGAGCAGGGATTTCACCGGGCGTCGCTCGATGTGGCGCAGGATCATGCGCGAGGGCTGGGCGAGCCAGCGTTGCAGGCCGATGCGCTCGAACACGGTGGCCCGGTAGATCATCGGCGTCTCCGCGCGCATGCCCTCGGCGGGCGGCAGGCGGATCGCGCGGTGCACGGCGAAGAGGGTGCCGCTCAGCGCCGCGACGGCGCTCACCGCCAGGGCGATCAACATCACCCTGGCTTCGAGCCGATAGTCGAGGTAGGGAAAGCGGAAAGTCGTTTCCATATAGACATTGGAAAGTCCCTGGCCGAACCAGGCGCCCAGCGCCACGCCGCCCGCCACCCCGAGCAGCACCACCAGCATGACCAGCTTCACATAGTGCCAGCCGATGGCCGTACCGGAGTAGCCGAAGGCCTTGAGGATGGCGATCTGCTCGCGCTGCAGGGCGACCAACCGGCCCACCACCACGTTGAGCAGGAAGGCCGCCACGCCGAGAAAGATGGTCGGGAAGATGGTGGCCATGATCTGCAATTGATTGAGTTCTTCGCTGATGAAGCGATTCGAGAACTGGTTCTTGCGAGCGTAGGCGCCCGTGCCGCCATAAGTTCCCAGCAGCGCATCGATGTGGTCGATGACGTCCTGCACGGGCGTGCCCGGGGTCAGGCTGAGCGTCGCATTGTTGAAGGCGCCCTGCATGCCGTAGGCTGCTCCCAGCGCATTGCGCCCCATCCAGAGCACGCCGTAGCGCTTGAAGTCCGGGAACATGGAGCCGGGGGCGATCTGGTAGACATACTCCGGCGACACCGCCACGCCGACGATGGTCAGCGGCTTGCGCTTGCCGTTGATGATGGCGGTGAGCTGGTCGCCCGGATTGAGCCGGTGGGCGTCGGCGAAGGTGTCGGAGACCACGACCTCGTCGGCGTTGTCGGGCTGCACCCAGCGGCCGCGCTTGAAGTGCAGGGTGTTGAGCAGGGGCTCGGTCCCATCGGGCAGGGAAAACAGCAGGCCGGTGATCGGATCGGTGAAGCCCGCCACTTCCAGCTTCACCCCGGCGCGCACCCGGGTCTCGACCCGCTCGACGCCGGGAATGGCGGCCAGTCGCGCGGCCACCGACTCCGGCGCGCGCTTGAGGTTGACGAAGGCGTCGGCGAAGCGGTAGTCGCGATAGAAGCGGTCGCGGGTGATCACCAGCGAGTCGTAGGTGGACAGCGACATCACCAGCGTCGCCACCCCGCCCATGATCACCGCGGCGATGGCCAGCACCTGGCCGCGCATGGCCCAGAGATCGCGGAAGAGCTTGAGATCGAGGGCGCGCATGGCGGTTACCAGCTCAGTTCGCGCGCGGCCTTCCGGGTCGCGTTGGCGCGGATGTCGACGATGTGGCCGTCGGATAGCCGGATCACGCGATTGGCCATGGCGGCGATGCCGGCGTTGTGGGTGATGAGCACCGTCAGCGTGCCCAAAGTCTGGTTGACCTTCTCCAGCGCCTCAAGCACGACCACGCCGGTCTGCGAGTCGAGCGCGCCGGTGGGTTCGTCGCAGAGCAGCACCGCCGGATTCTTGGCGATGGCGCGGGCGATGGCCACCCGCTGCTGCTCGCCGCCGGACAGCTGGGCCGGGAAGTGGTCGAGGCGCTCGCCCAGGCCGACCATCGCCAAGGCCTCCTCGGGGCGCATGGGGGACTCGGCGATCTCCGTCACGGCCGCCACGTTCTCGCGCGCGGTCAGGCTGGGAATCAGGTTGTAGAACTGGAAGACGAAGCCAACGTGCTCGCGGCGGAAGCGCGTCAGGTCATCCTCCGTCGCCCCGGTGAGCTTGTGGTCGAGGTACCAGACCTCGCCGCTGGTCGGCGCGTCGAGGCCGCCGAGGATGTTGAGCAGGGTCGACTTGCCGCTGCCGGATGGGCCCAGCAGCACCACCAGTTCGCCGGCGGCCAGTTCGAGATCGATGCCGCGCAGCGCCCGCACCTCCAGCTCGCCCATCCTGTAGACCTTCGTCAGCCCTCGCGCACTGAATACGCGACCTGCGGCGGCCGCAGGCTCCTGCACGCGATCACTCGCTGCCGGAACCGCGCCCGCCGCACAACCGGATGCTTCATCCATCGCCTCTCGCCTCCCATTTGATTGTGGCAGAACTTCTGGTGTCCGGAAGGGGTATTCTTGTCCGGCCGGTGTTGCGGATGCCGGTGGATGACGACAACGGAAGGAGCCATCAAGATGACAAGAATCACCGAAACTACTGCCAGCTACGCCCGCACGCGCATCATCGAGCGTCCGGACGGTTTCTACTGGCAATCTACGGAAGACGGCGAGGAATTCGGCCCCTTCGCCACCCTGGCGGAAGCGGTCGAGGGCATGGAGAGCGCCGACGCGAATATTGAAGTCGGGGAATCGCTCCAGGAAGCCGAGAGCGAGATCGGCATCGCCGACTGGATCGATCCGGAGACCGGCCAACCCGCCGAGGAATCCGTCCCCCACATCGAGGATCATTGACTGTTGGCCTGTGCATGCCTTTTGTCTCTGCGTGGACTATGCTTTGATTGTGAATTTATCCATCAATGCCTAACGAAGTGGGAGCAAGACCATGAAATCGCAAACAGACCGTACCGGATTTCTTCCTGTGCGCCGCGACCAATTGCGCAAAGAACGTGTGCATGACACTTACAAGCTCCAGCACAAGCTGGCCGAGCCGACGGTCTGTATGGAATGCGGGGCCGTCTATCATGCCGGACGCTGGCAATGGAGCGCCAGGCCGGCGGGTGCAAAGGAGGTTGTTTGCGCCGCCTGTCAGCGCGCCCGTGATCGTTTCCCGGCCGGCTTCGTCGAGGTGGGCGGCAGCTTCTTCGCCGAGCACAAGGCCGAGCTGATGAACCTGCTGCGTCGCCATGAAGAGAAGGAAAAGGCGGAACATCCGCTCGCCCGCATCATGGCCGTCGCGGACACCCCGGATGGCGTGCTCGTCACCACGACGGATCTTCATCTGGCGCGCGATCTGGGCGAGGCCTTGCACCATGCCTATCAGGGCGATCTGGAGTTCCACTACAACGAGGCGGAGAACCTGCTGCGCGTCCACTGGCGGCGCCAACTATAGTTTTCCACGGCTATTCAGGAGCCGGACATGAAGATCACGCTCAGTGTCATCAAGGCCGACATCGGTTCCATCGGCGGCCATATCGCCCCTTCCCAAAAGCTGCTCCAGAGCGTGCGCGAGACGGTGGATCGTCTGGGCAAGGGCTTGCTGCTGGACAGCTTCATCAGCCACACCGGCGACGATATCGCGATCCTGATGGCCCATGAACTCGGCGTTGGCGACACGGCGATCCATCGGCTGGCGTGGGACGCCTTTGTCGCGGCGACCGCGGTGGCCAAACAGCAGGGCTTGTATGGCGCCGGGCAGGATCTGCTGAAGGACGCCTTCTCCGGCAATGTGCATGGCATGGGGCCGGCGGTGGCCGAGATGGAATTCGACGAGCGGCCCAACGAGCCTTTCCTGTTCTTCGCCGCCGACAAGACCGATCCCGGTGCCTTCAACCTGCCGCTCTACCTCGCCTTCGCCGACCCGATGAACACGCCGGGGCTGATCCTCGCGCCCAATCTGGCCAAGGGCTTTCGCTTCGTCATCATGGATGTCGCCTGCACGACGGGGGACCGGATCATCGAGCTGGTCGCGCCCGAGGAGATTTACGACATCGCCGCCCTGCTGCGCGATACCGAGCGCTATGTCGTCGAGTCGGTGTGGTCGCGCGCCACCGGCGAGCAGGCCGCCGTCATATCGACCTCGCGGCTGCACAACATCGCGGGCAAATACACCGGCAAGGACGACCCGGTGATGCTGGTGCGCGTGCAGATGAACTTCCCGGCGACCGGTGAAGTGCTCGCCCCCTATGCCATCGGCCATTTCGTCGCCGGCTGCATGCGCGGCTCGCACCAGATGCCGCTGATGCCGGTGCA